>CADCJQ010000004.1 GCA_902801795.1 uncultured Erysipelotrichaceae bacterium | reverse complement strand
CTAATGGAAAAGTTATTGAATATAATTTAAGACGTCGAAAAGATCATATAATTGTTGAGTATGAAGTTAATTCTAAAAAATATCGTTTAGTAGATGAATATAAAAAATATGTGGAAGTTGGTTCTGATGTTGTAATTAAATATAATAGTAAGAATCCTTATGATGCTATTATTTTGGAAAATAATAATCGAGGGATTGCTCTAGGATTAGGAATATTCTTATTAATAATTGTTATTATTTTCTTCCTTTTTGCATAATTATTTACTTTGTTTTATAATGTTTTTTGGGGGACATATGGAAGAAATAGATATTTATGAATATTATTATGAATTGTTAGATAAATATGGCATAACTAATAAAATAACTTTAACGAAAGAAGAAACAATTGTTTTATATCATTTATGTGAATTAGCAAGAGAAGAGAAATTTCCTAATTTTCTGTTAATTTTTTTACCAATGGTAGAGGCTACTTGTCTTTTTAAAAATCCAAATAATAAATGGTGTGTTATAGAAAGTAATGAAGGATATTTTGATGATTCTTTTAATAGTGTTTATGATGCTTGTCTTTGTTTAATAAAAATATTGTTTAAAAATGATGAAAGAAGTTGTCATAATAATATTACTTTATTTAGTAATAAATTAAAGAATAAGGTTGATGATAAGGAAATTGAAGATTTTGTTAGAATAACGGGGTTTAATAGTTCTTATACTGATTTAGAGGCATCTAATACTTTAGATAAAATTAGTAAAGAATATTGTAAAAAGAAAAATATTAATTAATGAATTAAAAAAAAATAATAAAGAGTGTAAAAAAGTGTCAAATGAAAGTTTTGCTAAAAAGGCTTCAATTTGACATTTTTTATAAAAAAATATTTGAAATCGTCATTTTATTCTATACAAAAATGGTAATTTCAAAGGTGTATTTCACCGAGATTACATATTTGACTAAAATAATAATTTGCTGTTATGCTCATCTTGTAACTAGTTATAAAAATTTTTTTAGGAGGTGAGAATGACAACAAATACTACAAAAAACTATAATGAATTAAAAGAAGGCGAGAAGGTACCTTTAATGTATGATGAATGTATGAAAATTATGTTTGGTAATAATGATAGATTAGAGCCCTTAACTTTACTTTTGTCATGTGTTTTAGAAGTACGTTATGAAAATCTAGTTGGTCATATTGAAGTGGTACCTAACACTCTTCCAAATAAAGAACTTGGAAAGAAAAAGACAGAACGTGATATTGTTGTAAGATTAGAAAGCGTAGAAAAACAAAAGATTATGATTGAAGTTAATTTATCAAAAAAATGGTATGAAACTATTTTAAATCGTAATATATTCTATATGAATGAAGTATTTACAAGTGGATTAGAGGAATCTGAAACCTATGATAAAATATGGACAACTTTTTTGATTAACTTAAATACCTTTTATACCGATAAAGAACATAAGAAAATTTTTGATACTTATTATTTTCGAAATGAAGAGGGATATATTCTAACCAAAAAGCAAAAAATCTTAAACATAAATATTGAAAAATGTTACCAGCTATGGTATAGTAAAAATGAAATTGAATTAAAAAGTCCATATGAGAAAGATTTGTTTTATTTATGTGCAGCGATGGTAACAAAGAGTGTTGATGAATTCGAAGGATACAAAGCATAGTATAAAGGAAATAATAGAAGAGGTGTCTAAGGCTATGAACGAAAAAGATGATATTAAATTACGTTATTATGATTTTTTAGATGAGCAAAGAAGAATTAATGATTCCATAATATCTGAAGTAAAAAATGATGGCATTAAAGAAGGCATTAAAGAAGGTATTTTAAAAAATAAAAGAGAAATGATACTTAATATGCATAATGAAAAAATTAATATTAATACTATTGCTAAGTGTGCTAATTTATCTTTAGAAGAAGTACTAGATATTATTAATAATCCTAATTATTACAATGATAATTAAAGATTTGTATGAAAATTCTATAATATTAATTACTTTTTTGATATTTATTTGATATAATTAATGTAGGAGGATTTATGAAGAAGATGTTATTATTAGTTGCTTTAGTTTGTTGCTTTAGTGTTCTTGGATGTGGGAAAGGAAATACTATTATAGGTAAATGGGGTCATGGTTCTTTTGTTTATACCTTTAATGAAGATAATACATGTAGTTATGATGCTCTTGGGACTCTTATGAAATGTACTTATAAAGTAGAAGATAACAAATTATCTATTCTTTATGAAGGTAATACGGCGGCATTTGAAACGACGTATACTATTTCCGATAACAAATTAACAATTAAAGATTCTTTTGGTGAAGATACTGTATACGATAGAAAATAACGAAAAAGACTTGAAATAAGTAAAATATATGGTATAATAAGTGTGTTGAGTGGGTGAAACCCACTCTTTAAATTTATTCTTGGAGGTTGTATGGAAGAGAAGGTAAAAAGAATAATTGGTGATAGTTTAGAAAAATTACATTTAACAGTTGATAATGTGGTCTATGAAAAGGAAAATAATCATAATTTTTTAAGGATATGTTTAGATAGTCCTGAGATAATTGATTTAAATTTAATTGTTGAGGCTACTAATATTATTAATCCCTTGATTGATGAGGCTAATATTATTGATGAAGAATATCATTTAGATATTTATGGAAAGAGTAAAGGAGAATAGGATGAAAGCAAAAAAGAAAGTAGAATATGTAGATCCTACAAAAGAATTTTTAACAGCCCTTGATGCCATTGTTAAAGAAAAAGGTATTGATAAAGGACAAGTACTAGAAGCAATGGAACTTGCACTTGCCTCTGCTTATAAAAAACATACAGGTAAGGCTAATGGTAAAGCAACGGTAAATCCCGTAACAGGAGAAATTAAAGTTTATTCTTATATAACCGTTGTTGAAGAAGTAACTAATCCTGAGATTGAAATTAGTTTAGAAGACGCTAAGAAAATTAATCCTAATTTAGAAATTGGTGATACGATTGATACAGAAGTTACAACAGAAGATTTTGGACGTGTAGCAGCTTCAACAGCAAAACAAGTTGTTGTTCAAAAAGTAAGAGAAGCAGAACGTCAAGTAACTTTAGATGCTTTTCAAGATAAACAAGATGAACTTCTTGTTGGAACAGTTGCCCTAGAAGATACCGATAATTATTTTATTGATTTAGGACGTAGTAATGGAATTCTTCCTAAAAGGGATATTATTCCTGGTGAAAAAATTGAAATGGGAAGTACTATTAAAGTTTATGTTACCAAAGTTGATAACTCTGGACGTAATTTAGTTATTAAATTATCAAGGTGTCATTATGGTTTTGTTAAGAGATTATTTGAACTTGAAATACCAGAATTTAGTGATGGAACCTTACTTATGTATGGTGTTGCAAGAGAACCTGGTGTCAGAAGCAAAGTAGCAGTATATACTGAGAAACCAAATTTTGAACCTATTGGTGCATGTATTGGAGAAAAAGGAAGTCGTATTGCTAATATCATAAAAGAATTACATGGAGAGAAGATTGATGTTATTAAATATGATAATGATCCTAAAGTATTTATTGAAAATGCCTTAGCGCCTGCCAAGAATCTTACGGTTTTAATTACAGATGAAAAGAAAAAAGAAGCAATTGTAGTAGCGGATGATGATAATTTCTCTTTAGCAATAGGTAAAAAAGGATTAAATGCCAGACTTGCTTCTAAGTTAACACGCTATAAACTTGATATTAAAAGTATGAAAGATGCAAGTGAACTTGGTATTAATATTAAAGGTGAATAATGAAAATAAAGAAAATACCTATGAGAACTTGTGTTGTAACTAAAGAATGTCTTCCTAAAAAAGAACTTCTTCGAATTGTTAAAACACCAGAAGGAGAAGTAAAAGCTGATATAACTGGTAAATTAAATGGTCGTGGTGCATATATTAAGAAAGATTTGGATACACTAGAAAAGGCCATAAAAACCAAAGTTTTAGAACGACACCTTGAAATAGAGATATCAAATGATGTTTATGAGGAAATCAAAAATATAATAAATAATTAAAAAAGGTAGGTGGAATAAATGAATATTTTAGAATATGCTATGGATGTAGATAAAGATGTTTCTGAAATAATTAATTTATGTAAAGAATTAGGAATTAATAAAAATAAAGAAGAAGATTTTTTAACTGATGAAGAAATAACAATATTAGATAATGAAATTGATTCTTTAAAAGAAAATTTAAATCCTGATTATGAACTTGATGAAGAATTAGAAGAAAAAGTATCGAATTTAGTTAGTAGTATTGATATTGATTTAGATGAAGATACTAAATTCGAGAAAATTGGTAAACAAGAAAGTCAGAAACAAACTAATGTAAAAATTAATAAAGGAAATAATAAGTTTAATAAAAATAATAATAATTCATCAAAAGCAAAATTCTTAAAAGGTAAAAAAGAAATTTACAAACACCGTGACAAATTAATGACTAATCAAGAGGAAGATGATGTTATTGTTTATGATGATAATATGACAGTAGGACATCTTGCAGATAAGTTATCGGTAACACCATCAGAAATTATTAAAAAACTCTTTAATTTAGGAATTATGGCAACCATTAATCAAGAGATTAATTATGATACTTGTGAAATGATTGTTATTGATTATGATAAAAAATTAAAAAAAGAAGAACAAACCAATAAAGCGAATTTTGAAGAATATGAAATTGTTGATAGAGAAGAAGATTTAGAGTATCGTCCACCAGTTATTACCATTATGGGACATGTTGATCATGGTAAAACAACCCTTCTTGATACGATTAGAAAAACTAATGTTGCTAGTGGTGAAGCAGGAGGTATTACGCAAGCAATTGGAGCTTATCAGGTAGAAGTTAACGGAAAGAAAATAACTTTTATTGATACTCCAGGACATGAAGCATTTACAGAAATGCGTAGTCGTGGTGCAAGTGTAACCGATATCGTTGTCTTAATTGTTGCAGCTAATGATGGTATTATGCCACAAACAAAGGAAGCTATTGATCATGCCAAAGCGGCTGGTGTACCAATTGTTGTAGCGATTAATAAAATTGATTTACCAGAAGCTAATCCAGAACGTGTATTAACGGAACTTACGGAAAATGGTTTAATTCCAGAAGCATATGGTGGAGATGTTGTTGTATGTAATATTTCTGCTAAAAAAGGAATTGGCGTTAATGAATTATTAGAAACACTTACTTTAATTAGTGAAATGAGAGAATTAAAGGCTAATCCTAATCGTTATGCCACTGGTACTGTTTTAGAAGCTCGTAGTGATAATAAAGTAGGAAGTGTAGTAAGTCTTCTTGTTCAAAGTGGTACTTTAAGAATTGGTGATCCAGTTGTTATTGGTACAAGTTATGGTAAAATAAGAAGTTTAAAAGATGATAAAGGAAATAATATTACAATGGCTGGACCATCTACTCCAGTTGAAATAACAGGTATTAATGAATTACCAACGGCTGGTGATAAATTTATGGCTTTTGAAACGGAAAAAGAAGCAAGAAATGTTTCAGAACAAAGAAAACTAAAATCACATAATAAAGATACAAACCGTAGTGGTATGAGTTTAGATGATTTATATTCTTTAGTTAAAGATGGGGCTAAAGAAATTAATGTTATTTTAAAAACCGATGTTAAAGGTAGCGAAGAAGCCGTAAGAAAATCTCTTGAAAAAATTAATCTTGACGGAGTAAGGGTTAATGTAATAAGAAGTGGTGTAGGAACTATTACAGAAAGTGATGTTAAATTAGGTTCAGCATCTAATGCTATTATTATTGGATTTAATGTAAGACCTAATGGTAAAACAACTGAACTTGCTAAAGAAGCAAATGTAGAAATAAGGTTATATAATATTATTTATAAAGTTGTCGAAGATATGGAAGCAGCCATTAAAGGAATGTTAGATCCTGTTTATGAAGAAAAAATCCTTGGAGAAGCAGAAGTTAGACAAATCTTTAAATTCTCTAAAATTGGTAATATTGCGGGATGTCATGTAACTAGTGGTGTTATTAAAAATGGCAGTGATGCCAGAATTATTCGTGATGGTATTGTTATCTATACAAGTAAAATTGCTTCTCTTCAAAGAGAAAAAGACCAAGTTAAAGAAGTTAATTCAGGTTATGATTGTGGTCTTACTATTCTTGATTATCAAGATATAAGAGAAGGCGATATTATTGAAGTTTTCATGAATGTTGAGGTTAAATAATGAATAGTGTCAAATTAGATCGTCTTAATAATCAATTTCTTGCGGAACTATCTAAAATTATTTTTAAAGAAATAAAAAATCCAATTATTAAAAATGTTAATTTAACTGCTGTAGAAATTACTAATGATTTATCATTCGCTAAAGTATACTTTACATGTATGGATGAAGATAAAGATAAAGTATTAAATGAATTAGATGAAGCAAAAGGATTTTTAAGAAGTAAACTTGCAGAAAATATTAATATAAGACATACTCCCGAATTAATCTTTAATTATGATAATTCTATTGATTATGGAATGAATATTGAAAAAATTATTGAAAAAATTCATGAACAAGATAAAAAGTAAAGATGAAAGATTCTTTGCTTTTTTTATTATAAATTATTGTTCCCTATATAAGTTCTTGTATAGGGATTTATTTAATTATAAAAAACTGCTATTATAAGTAAATGTGTCTAAGTTATTGTCAAACCAATTGCATAAGTTACTTATTTACTTTATAATAAAGTTAGACATTAAAAGGAGGATTTATGACAAAAGAAGATATTGATAATTATTTGAATAATATTGACAATTTAAGTTATGAGCAAAAAATTGAACACAAAAGATATTTAAGAGATTTGCAAGAAGGAAAACTATTTGGTCCAATGACCGGTTATTCTTCTATTGATGAACCATGGTTAAAATTAACAGATGAAAAAGCTGATAGTGATAAGATTGTATCTAAGACAATGTGGCAAGTCTTGAGAGATAATTCTATGAAATTTAAAGAAAATAATGCTTTGTTTTATAAGGGTACATATATTACTTATGATGAATTAATAAAAAAATGTGAGTATTTTGCGAAATGTTTTGTGGGTCTAGGAATAAAGCCTGGTGAACATGTTGTAATTTGTATGGCAAATACACCAGAATTTATTTATGCATTTTATGGTCTAATAAAAATAGGGGCAATACCTAACTTAATTGAGCCACGTACAAATGCTAGACGTATTTTAAGTTATGTAAATACATCAAGTGCTAAATATATGATTATGATTGATAAATGCTATGAAAATATTGAAAAAATGATTGATGACAGCACTTTAGAAAGAGTTATTTCTGTATCGCCAAGTGTTTCCCTTCCAAAAAACAAAAAAGTTATTTATGATTTATTTCACAAAAAAGTCAAAACACATGGAAAATATCTTGATTATTATGATTTTGAAAAAATAGGAAAAAATAATTTTGAAGTTAAAGAATTTCCCTATATTAAAGATAGAACAGCTGTTGTTGTATATACTAGTGGAACGAGCGGAGTTCCAAAAGGAGTAGAACTTCGAAATGAAACATATAATGGTCAAAATTTACAAATTAAATATTCTGGTTTTTCTCCAAAACCTGGTGAAATTTTTTTGGGAAATGTTCCGTTTTTTTCTGCTTATGGTTCAAGCAGCGGTATGCATAATGCACTTTGCTATGGTGTTATGATATATTTAATACCTAGTCCTAAAATTGAAAAATTTGCGAAGTATATTCGTGCATCTAAATGTACTTTTGTTATGGGGTCACCAAAGCATTTTGAAGAACTGGATAAGTATTTAAAAAAACATCCGAATGAAAAACTTAACTATGTAAAATGTTTAGTATCTGGTGGTGATAAAATATTAGAACCTCATGAAATACACATGAATGAAACATTTGTCGATGCTGGCGGTCCAAAAGTAAAAAAAGGACTTGGTTCAACTGAGAATGGTGGTGGTTTTACAACTACGTCATCAAATGCTGATAATAAAATTGGTAGTGTAGGTATTCCACTTGCTCAAAATATTGTTAGAATAGTTAATCCAGAAACTAGAGAAGAAATTCCTTATGGAAAAATGTCGATAGGTGAAATAGAAGTAGCATCAATTACGCATGCTAATGGTTATCTAAATAATTCAGAACAGACGGAGAAAGCATTTTATCAAAGAAATGGAAAAATATGGTTTAGAACTGCGGATATGGGATATATGGATAGTGATGGAGTAACATTTTTTGTGTCAAGGAGAAGTCATGCGATTATGCGCCCTGATGGACATACAACACCACTTTTACCAATTGAAAACGCGGTAGCAAGTAGTGAATTTGTGCTTCAATGTGGAGCAATAGGCGTGAAGCCATATCGAGATTCTGCTGGAGAATTGCCAATGTTGTTTGTTCAACTAAAAGAAAATGTTAATTTTACTGATGCACTTCGTGATATTAAAAAAATAATAAATGATAATATTCCTCCTAGAGAGAGACCAAATTGGATAAGAATTGTTTCTGATATACCATATACACTAATGGAAAAAATTGATTACTTAGAATTAAATAAAATTGCTGACAAGATTGGTAATTTAAATGAAGGTATAATTGATTATCGTGAAAAAGAAAAAGTAAAAAAATTAAAAAAATAAAAAATAGTATGGTCTAATACTATTTTTTTTGGTATACTATAGTTAAAGGTTGGTGATGTTATGAATGCTGGAATCACTTTTACGTTGGCAAGTTTATTTTATATAATTTTATTATTAATTGTTTTTTTCTCGAAGGTAAGAATTAAACGTCTTGAAAATAAAATATATTCATATTTGATTATAACAAGTATGTGTGGAGTTGTTATTGGATTGGGAACTTGGTATTTTATGAAAAATATGCATATTTTTTCATTACTAAATATAATTTTTTCAAGATTATATTTAGTATATTTAATTACCTGGCTTTTTATTTTTTGTTTGTATACAATTGTAATAACATTTCCAAAAACTAATTTTCGTAAATTTCAAAATATTTTTTTTGTTGGTTATTTTTTCTTGGTTACGACGGTATTTTTGTTACCACTTGAATGTATTAGTGAAGGTAATGTTGTGTACTCAAAAGGTCCGGCAGCAAATTTTATATATTTACTTTCTGGTTTGTTAATCATAATTCTTATTTATTGTATGTTAAAGAATAGAAAACAAATATTTCAAAAAAAGTTTTACCCGCTTATTTTGTTTATGCTTTTTGGAGGAACAGTGATGATTATTCAAAAACTAAATCCTGGACTTCTACTTTTAACATATACTGAAACATTTATAACATTTTTGATGTATTTCACTATTGAAAACCCTGATGTTAATATGCTTAATGAATTATATAAGAATAAAGAATTAATGGAACAAAATTATGAGGATAAATATAATTTTTTATTTGAAATGACAGGTGAAGCAAGAAATCCTTTAATAAATATTAATACTTTGTGTAATGAAATAAAAAATGAAGATAATCCTAAAAAGATTAAAGAGGGTGTTGTAGCACTTAATAATTTAGTTAAACAATTAGATTTCTCCATTAATAATATTTTAAATATTTCATCACTTGATGTTCAAAAAATTAAGGTTGTAAATAGTAAATATGATTTAGTTAAAATATGTAATGATTTACTTGTACGTGTTAAAAATGAAAAACAACCAAATGTTTCTTCCAAAACAAGTTCCTATTCTTTTTGGAGATTATATGAAAATACGTCAGATTTTGTATTCACTTTTAGTAAATTCATGTAAAAATACTACAAGTGGCAATATTAATTTGAAAGTTAATTTAATAGAAAAATATGATGTTTGTCGTGTTATTTTCAATGTATCCGATACTGGTAGTGGAATGCCTATTGATAAGATTAATGAAATAATAAGTGCAACAGGAGAACTTGATAAAGATGAATTAGATAATCTTGAAGCGAAAGAATATAATATTAAAGTTTGTCAAAAAGTTATTAAAATAATGGGTGGAAATTTAATGATTAAATCTACTCTTGGCAAAGGAACGGATGTTATTTTAACAATTGATCAACGAGTTTATCATGAAAAAGATAAAAGTATTTTAGCGCAGTATGAAAATGATATTACAAGTTATCGTAAAGTTTTATTAGTTTCACAAAATAAAGAAATAAATAATATTATTAAGAAAAAATTAAATGATAATAAAATAACCTATTCTAATTTATATTATGGAATGGATGCCATTGATAAAATAAAAGAAGGTAAAAAATATGATTTTATCTTGATGGAAGATGAAATGAAAGAAATGTCGGGATTTATGACTTTTAAAGGAATGAAAGAAATTAAAGGTTTTGATACACCAGTAATCATCATGTTAAAAGAAGATAAAGAACATATTAAAGAACATTTTTTAGAAGATGGCTTTAGTGATTATTTACTATTAGAAAACATTGATAGTGAACTAGAAAGAATTATTGAAAAGTATTAAAATTCATATTAATAGCGGTTATATAATAAAATGTAATGGTGAGGTATGGAAATTGATTATGACACTTATATTAAAATGAAAGATGTTAATATAATTGATTTACGAAGTCAACAAGATTATCTTGTAAAACATTTTATTGATGCTATTAATGTACCATTTGAATTATTGATTGTATATCCTGAAAGATATTTATTAAAGAATAAAAAATATTTATTAGTATGTGAATATGGTATTAAAAGCAAGAAAACAAGTGAAATATTAAATAGATTAGGATATTATACATATTCATTAAAAAATGGTATTAATAATATTAATTTATAAAAAAAAGAAAAGAAGACTAGAAAAAGTTCTTCTTTTCGTTTATAATTAAGAGGTTAGGTGAGAAATGATTGATGTAGAAAAGAAAGCCGCTTTAGAAGGATTATTATTTGTTGTTGGTGATGATGGTTTAACAATTAGTGGCATTATGGAAATTTTAGAGATTGAACATGATGAAGCATTAGAATTGATTAATGAATTAAAAAGAGATTATGAAAGTCGTGACCGCGGTATTAGAATACATTTTTTAGGAAATACTTTTAAATTAACAACCAAAGAGGAACATCATGCTTACTATCAGAAATTATTAATTAATGAAGAAAGTAATACATTATCAAATAGTGCTTTAGAAACACTTGCGATTATTGCCTATAATGAACCTATTACTAGAATAGAGGTTGATGAAATACGTGGGGTTAATACAGGACAAATGATAAGAAAATTAGTGGCTAAAGGGTTATTAAAGGAATGTGGAAGAAGTGAGATGGCTGGGCATCCGATTCTTTACAAAACAACAAGTGAGTTCTTGGATTATTTTGGATTAAGTACAATTGATGATTTACCCAAAATTGAGAAGGTTGTTACTGAAAATGATAATGAAGTTGATTTATATAAGTCCAAATATCAAGAAGAGGTTATTGAATGATTAATAAAAAAATAGTTATTTGGGGCTTACTTGTTGTTATTTGGATGATATTTATCTTTGTAATGTCAGAAATGGATGCTAATACCTCTGATGATCAAAGTAAAACCATTGCTATTAGTATTGTTGATAAATATGATAAAATAACGGGGGCAAGTCCGGAAGCCTTATTAAAACATAAAACTAAAGAATTTATTGAGGATACAAATTATTATTTTCGAAAGTTATCTCATGCTTTTGTCTATTTAGTTTTGGCGATATTGTTAATGAATTTTTTGATTGTATTAAAGAAGATGCCTTTTTATCAATATTATTTAATTAGTATTGGTGTTTGTTTTTTATATGCTTGTACAGATGAATACCATCAAACATTTATTAATGGACGAACGGGACAATTTAGTGATGTTTTAATTGATAGTATAGGTGCTTTATTAGGATGTATAATGTCTACTTTTGGGTATAAATTAATAATGAAAAGAAGAAAAAAGAAAAAAAGTGTCAAATAATGGAAAATTATGTTTTTTTGCTTGTGCTTCTTTTTTTTTCGTTATATAATGTATCTTATGGAGGGAAAAATGAAAAAATTGAGTTTAATCGCATTATTTGTTGGTTTACTTGTTTTAGGAACAAATGTAAAAGCAATGACAGAAGCCGAATTAAAGGGAAAGTTATTCCAAACTTTTGAAATTGGAGGAAAGGATTATACTTTATCTGATGATCAAAAGGTAATTGTAGAAAGATATCTTGAAAAAAATGAGATAAGTGAAGCTGATGCTGATACAATTTGGGCAAAGGTTCAAAAGGCTTTGAATGTTATCAAAGGTCAAGGAAATACTAATTTTACTAAATATCCTCAAAGTGTTAAAAATGAATTAAAGGCTATTGTTGAAGAAATATCTTCTGAAACAAAAGTTAAAGCAACTTTAACAAAAGAAGGACTTGAAGTTAAGAATTCTGACGGAACAAAAGTAATAATCGATACTCCTGTAAAAAGAACTGGATATGAAACAAGTAAAACTGCAATTATTGCTGGTCTTTCAATCTTAATCGTAGCAGTTGGTACATGTTTAGTAATTAAACAAGTTAAGACTAGTGAATAATGATTAAGAATGTAAATAAAAAGAAATTTGCTAGTAATTTAGCGATTTCTTTTTTCTTTGCAGCAATTTTTGTTTTATGTTATTACTTCCTTTTGGAAGATAAAATAATGCCTTACGTTTCATTAATAAATACCACTGCCGTAAGGGGAGAAGACATAGAAATAATTGCTAAATATAATATTGAAGCAAAGAGATTAATTGATTATCCAAGTTATGGAAGTAAATATGCGACTCTTGAAATACCTTCAATTAATCTTACTTTACCAGTATATCATGGTGATAACAAGAAAATATTAAGGTTAGGAGTGGGTCATTATACAGGATCATATTTTCCCGGAGAAAATGGCAGTATTTTATATGCTGCTCATAATAATGCGGGTTTATTTCATGATTTAGATAAAATAAAAGTAGGAGATATTATTACAATAAAAGCAACATATGGAACTTTTAAATATCAAATGAAGGAATATAAAATAGTAAAAGAAACCGATCTTTCAGCTTTTCCTATTCAACATGATAAAGAATTATTAATGATGTATACATGTTGGCCAATTGATAAAGGTATTGCAGGACATAAAAAAGAGAGATATGTTGTTTATGCTGAGAAAATAGGTGATGAAATTGAAAAAGAATAATATTGTTTTAAGTTACATTTTAGGTTTTGTTACCTTGTTTTTAGGAGTTATATTTGCTTTAGCATTAATTATGAAGTTTTCTATTGGTAATAAACATTATCTTTATCATTTAGTAAAAGATAATAATTACTATCAAACTATTTATGATGAAATAAATGATGAGATGCAAAGCTATCTTATGTCAACGGGATTTACCAATGAGATATTAAATAATCTTTATACAAAAGATGAAGTTATTGATGATATAAACATATTTATTGAAAATACATATTTAGGAAAAGAAACTAAATTAGTAAAAGATAATATTAAAGAAAAATTAGATAGTAATATTAAGTCATTTCTTCAAAAAAGTAATTTAGGTGTTTTGAATCAAAATGATTTATTATTATTTGAAGATGAAATGGTCAATATTTATAAAAATGAAATAACCTTATATAAGATGGCTAATACTTTTATTCCAAAATATTATAAATTAAATAAATATATTAATATTTCATTAGTAGTTTCTATTATTGGTTTGATTATGTTATATATTTTTTTAAGAAAAATAAAAATTTATTCATGGGGCGTTATTATCTTAGGAATAGGAATGATAATCTTGTTTATTCGTATGGCAGTTTATGATAGAATTGATGTGGACAATGTTTTAGTTATTACTGAAAATTTTTCTCAGTTATTAAGAATTGTTTTGCATTATATCAGTAGACTTCTATTAGGAGAGGGTATTATATTATGTATATTCGGAATATATAGTATTTTTACATTCTCTATACGTAGAAAATATCACAAAAGTATTGAAATTCGTTGATTAACAATGTATAATAAAGAAGAAAAAGAGGAGTTGTATTCATGGAAGAAATAAATATTAAAGATTTTTTAGATTATTATAAAAAATTTATTGTACTAGTTGTAATGGTAGTATTGTTATTTATCTTAGGAATTGGTTTATATGATAAAGTTTTTAAAACACCATTGTATTCAACTTACACGACACTTGTTTTGGTAAAAGATGAAACGACAGATAGTGTTGACACAATAAGTCAAAGTGATATTATTTTAAATCAAAAATTAGTATCAACATATCGTGAGATAATTAAGAGTCGACTAGTTCTTGAGCAAGTTATTCATAATCTTAATTTATCTTATACATTAGAACAAATGCAAAAAATGATTGATGTTCAATCTAAAGAGGATACAGAAATATTAAAAATAACAGTAACTGATAGTGAACCTCAAATGGCAAGTAAGATTGCTAATAATTTGGCAGAAGTATTTGATCATGAAATAACAAAAATATATAAATTAAATAATGTTAGTATTATTGATAGAGCAGAAGTTCCTGAAAATCCATCAAATAATCATTTTGTAAGAGATATTATATTAGCGGCCTTAATTGGTTTTACGGGTTCCAGTGCTATTATCTTTATTATCTTTTATTTTGATGATACTATACGAAGTGTTGATGAAGTTGAAGGAGAAGTTGGAACACCAGTTATTGCCAAAATATATAAGGATACTAATAAAATTGATTTAATAGTTGATAAAAAACCTAATGCATTAACAAGTGAAAGTATTAGAACTCTTAGAACTAATTTACAATTTGCCGCAGTAGATGATGAATTAAAAACAATTTTAGTAACGAGTTCGCTACCAGCAGAAGGAAAAAGTTTTATTAGTGCTAATTTAGCGATTTCTTTTGCTCAAACAGGGAAAAAGGTATTAATAATTGATTGTGATTTACGTAAAGGAAGACAACATAAGATTTTTAATGTTTCTGGTAAAGTTGGACTTTCTAATTTGTTAATTGGTGATATTAGCAAATCAAGAGATTTTATTATTAAAACCAGTATTGAGAATTTATCAATTATTCCAAGAGGTGTTTTCCCACCAAATCCTAGTGAATTACTAAATTCTAAGAAAAATGCATCAATAATTAATACATTAAAAAAATATTATGATATTATTATTCTTGACGGAGCTCCAATATCTGGACTTGCTGATTCACTTATTTTATCAACTTATGTTGATAAGGTATTATTAGTTACAGCAGTAAATTATTCTGTAAAAACAGAACTTAAAAATACTATTAAAGCTCTTGAAAATGTTAATGCTCAAATTGCTGGATGTGTAGTTAATAATATTGTTCCTACAAAAGGACATTATGGTAGTTATTACTACTATGGAGAAAAAGAATAGTGATTGATATTCATTCGCATCTTTTATATGGTGTTGATGATGGTTGTAAAACAATAGAAGAAAGCATTGAAATATTAAGAGATTTAGAAAGTTTGGGATATACAGATATTGTATTAACGCCACATTATATCGTAAATAGTAAATATACTAGTAGTAAGAAAGATAACAGAAATAAAATAAATGCTTTAAAAAAAGAATTGCAGAAACAACAAATACATATTAATTTATATTTAGGAAATGAAATATATATCGATGAAAAAATAGATTATTTATTAAAAAATAAACAAGTAACTTCTTTAAATGATAGTGATTATCTTTTAATTGAGTTACCTATGAGTGGGGAATTTCCTGGTTATGAAGATATTTTGTTTGATTTAATAAGTAAAGGAAAAAAAGTTATTTTAGCACATCCTGAACGATATTTTGCTTTTCAAAAAGATTTTCATAAAATTAATGAATTAGAAAAAATGGGAGTTCTTTTTCAATGTAATATTGAAAGTATTGTTAATGGGTATGGTAAAAGTACCCGAAAATTGGTTAAAAGACTTTTTAAAGAAAAGAAAGTAACATTTCTTGCAAGCGATATTCATCATCGTAAAAAATATGATATTTGGAATAAAGCAACTATAAAGATAAAAAAATATTTAGGTAATGAAGAATATGAAGCATTATTAAATAATGCAATAGTTATATTGAAAAAAAATAGTTGAAAGAAACTATTTTTTTTGCATATATCGTTTACTTTTTTCTATTTTCTGCTATAATTAAATTATACTAAGTGATAGTATGTTATATAAAAGAATAGGGAGGAAAAATGAAAAATATTCATGTAACAAGTGAAATTGGAAAATTAAAGAAAGTTTTATTACATCGACCTGGAAAGGAATTATTGAATTTAACCCCAGATACACTAAGTAATTTGCTTTTTGATGATATTCCTTTTTTACCAGATGCTCAAAAGGAACATGATGCTTTTGCTAATGCTTTAAGAGAAAATGGTGTTGAAGTTGTTTATTTAGAAGACTTAATGTCAGAAGTTATTGCATCTAGTGATAGTATAAGAGCAAAATTTATTAAACAATTTATGGATGAAGCTGGAATCCATACTGTAAAATACAAACAATTAGTAGGAAAGTATTTAAATAATATTAAAGATCCTAAGGAATTAGTTTTAAAAACAATGGAAGGTATTCAAGTAGGAGAAATTTATGATGAAAAGAAAGATTTTGAAAAGACTTTAGTTGATCTTATTCAAACTCCTGATAAATTTTTGGCTGAACCAATGCCTAACTTATATTTTACAAGAGATAATTTTGCAAGTGTAGGAGATGGTATTGATCTACATCGTATGTATTCTAATACGAGAAATCGTGAAACAATATATGCTGAGTATATCTTTAAATATCATCCACAATATAAAAATGTAAATAAATATTATGATCGTAGTTATGCTTGGCATACGGAAGGTGGAGATTTATTAAATATTAATGACCATGTGGTAGCAATTGGTATTTCTCAAAGAACGCAACCAGAAGCAATTGATCAATTAGCGAAAAACTATTTTCGTAATTTAGATTGTAATATTGATACAATATTAGCTTTCAATATTCCAAATTCAAGAGCTTTTATGCATCTAGATACTGTTTTTACACAAATTGATAAATATACTTTTACTTATCATCCTGGTATTATGGGAACTCTTCAAGTATTTGAAATAACAGAAGGATTTGATCCAACAACCTTTGAAGATTTAGTTGTTAAGGAAATAAATGCTCCATTAGGGAAAATATTAGAAAGATACCTACAACATCCTGTTAAATTAATTCCTTGTGCAGGAGGAGATAAAGTAGCAGCAGAGCGTGAACAATGGAATGATGGATCTAATACTTTATGTATTGAGCCAGGAGTAGTTGTTGTTTATGATCGTAATAATGTTACTAATGAAACATTAAGAAAAGAAGGTATTAAAGTTATTGAAATTCATGGTGCTGAATTATCACGTGGACGTGGTGGTCCAAGATGTATGAGTATGCCTTTAATAAGGGAGGATGTTAAATGGTAGATTTGCGAAAGAGAGATTTTTTAAAACTTCTTGACTATACTCCAGAAGAAATAGAATATTTACTAGATCTGCTTCTCGTTTTAAAGAAATGAAAAGAAATGGAGTTCCGCATACATATTTAAAAGGAAAACAAGTAGCTTTACTTTTTGAGAAGGACTCTACAAGGACGAGATGTGCTTTTGAAGTTGCTGCTAAAGATTTAGGAATGCATGCGACATATCTTGGTCCAACAGGCTCACAAATGGGTAAGAAAGAAACTATTGCGGATACTGCTCGTGTATTAGCAAGAATGTATGATGGTATTGAATATCGAGGATTTGAACAAAACATTGTTAATGAGATTGCTGATTATGCTAATGTTCCTGTTTGGAACGGATTAACTAATGAATTTCATCCAACACAAATGTTAGCGGATGTAATGACGATTAAAGAAGAATTTGGTGACTTAAAAGGACGAAAATTGGTCTTTTGTGGTGATGCTCGAAATAATGTTGGTAATTCTTTAATGGTTGTTTGTGCCAAACTTGGTATGCATTTTACTTGTTGTGCCCCTAAAAGTTTATTTCCTAAAGAAAATCTTGTAGAAAAGTGTAGTAGTATTTGTGATATGACTGGTGGTTCGATTACATTAACTGAAGATATTATGGCTGGTACTAAAGATGCTGATGCTATTTATACTGATGTTTGGGTATCAATGGGAGAACCTGATGAAGTCTGGCTTGAAAGAATAAAATTACTTCGACCATATCAAGTTACTATGCAAGTAATGCATAATGCTAAACCTAATGCTATTTTCTTACATTGTCTTCCATCTTTTCATAATATTGGTACAACAATCGGTAAACAAATATATGAAAAATATGGATTAAAAGAAATGGAAGTTACAGATGAAGTCTTTGAATCTAATCATTCTCGTGTTTTTGAAGAAGCGGAAAATAGACTTCATACGATTAAAGCTGTAATGTATGAGACATTAAGAGATGAGTAGAATTGTAGTTGCATTAGGTGGAAATGCATTGGGAAGTAATCCCAAAGAACAATTAGAAATAGTTAGGAAGACAGTAAAAAATTTAGTTGATTTAGTAGAAATGGGACATGAACTTATTATTACCCATGGTAATGGGCCACAAGTAGGTATGATTTTTAATGCTATGGCCAATGTTGATCCAACAACTTCTTTAGATGATATGCCTTTTGCTGAATGTGGGGCAATGAGTCAAGGATATATTGGATATCATTTACAACAAGCAATGCAGGCAGAATTTCAAGAACGAAATATGCGTAGGCGTGTAGTTACCGTTGTTTCACAAGTTGAAGTTGATAAAGTTGATCCGGCTTTTAAAGATCCAACAAAGCCGATTGGACCATTTTATTCAGAGACTGTTGCTAAAAAATTAGCAAGAGAAAGTGGGACAATATATAAAGAAGATGCTGGACGTGGATGGCGTCGGGTTATAGCATCACCAATTCCTCGAAAAATATGTGAATTAACGACTATTAAAAAGTTAATTGAAGAACATAATGTTGTTATAACTTGTGGTGGTGGAGGAATACCAGTTATCTATACCGAAAAAGGATATCTTGGTGTTGATGCTGTTATTGATAAAGATAGAACCAGTGCATTATTAGCAAGTAAAATAAATGCTGATGTGTTACTTATCTTAACAGCGGTTGATGAAGTAAAAATTAATTTTAATAAAGAAAATGAAAAAGGATTGAAGAAGATAACAACCATGGAAGCAAAACAATATTTAGAAGCAGGTGAATTTGCCAAAGGGTCAATGTTACCTAAAATAGAAGCATGTATTTATTTTCTTCTTCATTCTGATAAGACAAGGGCTATTATTACTTCTTTAGATAAGGCCAAAGAAGCAATTAATGGTAGATGTGGTACAACCATTATAAAAGGAGGAGAGGAAAATGGAAGGTACTAAGAATACGGCAAAGAAAAAAAGAAATATTGCTTTGTCGGCATTCACAATTATTTTGTTCTTAATTTACTTACTAGCAATTGTTTCACACTTATTACCAACAGCGCAATTTGTTGGTGAAGAAATAGTTGATGGTAGTGGAGTAGTAGGAGCAACATTATGGCAAACACTTATGGCACCAGTTTACGGCTTTGTTGGAGCCGATGGTATTGAAGGAGCAATTCAAATCTGTTTCTTTGTACTAATATTAGGAGCATTCCTAAAAATGGTTAATTCGACTAATGCTATTGAAGATGGCATTAAAGTATTAATCAAAAAATTACATGGTAGAGAATTAGTCTTAATTCCTATTTTAATGATTTTATTCTCTATCGGGGGAACAACATATGGTATGCTAGAGGAAACCGTTGGCTTTTATGCTCTTTTAGCAGTAGCAATGGTAGCAGCTGGTATGGATACTATCGTATCATCAGCAGTTGTTTTACTAGGAGCAGGAAGTGGAGTTTTAGGTTCAACAGTTAACCCATTTGCAGTAGGTGCTGCTGTTGATGCAGCAAGTAAAGTATTACCAGAAGGATATAGTGTTAATCAAGGTATTATTATTCCTTTAGGTGTTATTCTTTGGCTAAGCACTTTAACAATTTCCATTATTTTCGTAATGGCATATGCTAAAAGAGTAATTAAAAAGAAAGGTTCAACATTCCTTTCATTACAAGAGAAAAAAGATATGATTGAAACTTATGCTGATAAAGAAGAAAAAGTTAAAAATGTTAAATTGACTGGAAAACAAAAAGTTACTTTAATTTTATTTGCGTTTACTTTCGTAATTATGATTATTGGCTTTATTCCTTGGGAAGATCTTGCTCCAGGTGTCTTTGCTTTCTTTGAAAAGACAACAGGAAATATTACAGGAGCTCCTCTTGGATGGTGGTATTTCAATGAAGCATCACTATGGTTCTTGATTATGACAATTGTAATTGGAATTGTTAATGGTTATCGTGAATCAGAAATCGTTGATATCTTTATTGATGGTGCTGATGATATGGTTGGTGTAATTTTAGTTATTGCAATTGCTCGTGGAGCATCTATTTTAATGCAACAAACACATTTAGATAACTATATTATCTACAATGCATCTAATGTTTTACAAAATGTACCAAAAGTAGTATTTGCACCACTTAACTACATTTTACATGTTGGATTATCAATTTTAGTTCCATCATCAAGTGGTCTTGCAACATTATCAGCGCCTATTATGGCACCTCTTGCTTATCAATCAGGATTTAATGTTGAAGTAACTCTTATGGAAATGGTAGCTGCAAATGGTTTTGTAAACTTATTTACACCAACTTGTGGAGCGATTATGGGAGGACTTGCTCTTGCTAAAGTTCAATATACAACTTGGTTAAAATGGGTTGCTAAAATACTTGTAACAATTTTTATTGCTAATATTGTAGTACTTACAATTGCGATGATGATTCTTTAGAATAGATAGAAATATCTATTCTTTTTTTTGAAAAAAATATTTTCTTTTTTCTAAAAATGTATTATTATTATAATAGGTAGGTAAGTGTGAAAAAAAGAATTATTTTATTAATTAGTTTATTATGTTTTTTAATTACAGGATGCAATGAAGAAAAAGAAAAATTAGTGTTAGCAACAGAGGCTTCTTTTGCACCTTTTGAATATTATCAAGAAAATAATATTGTTGGAGTTGATATTGATATTGCAAGAGAAATTGCTAAAGAGTTAGGAATGGAACTTGAAATAAAAGATGTTTATTTTGATTCAATTATTAATGAAGTTAAAACTGGTAAAAGTGATATTGGAGCTGCGGGAATAAGTTATACAGAAGAACGAAGCAGAGAAGTTAATTTCACTATTAATTATATGGATGCTAAACAAGTTTTAGTTATAAGAAAAAATAGTAATATTAAAAAAATAGATGATTTATTTAAGAAAAAAATTGCTGTACAATTGGGAACTGTTGCCGATGATTATTTAACAAGTAATTATCCTAATATTGAAATAATAAGAGAAAAAAAGTTTTTAGCAGCAATTGAAGATTTGATTGATTATAAAGTTGATGGTGTTTTAATGGATGAAATACCAGCTAAAGAATTATTAAATGATAACTTAATGATTTTAGATGAACCATTAGTAGTTGATCATTATGGCATGGTTATTAGTAAAAATAATCAAGAATTATTAGATGTATGTAATAAGGTTATTACAAGACTTAAGGAAGAAGGTAAAATAGATGAAATGCTTCTTAGTCATATGGGAATAACTACAAAAAAAGATAATAAAAGTCTTTATGATAAATTTTATGATAGCATTATTTATGATTCAAGATATATATTTATTTTAGAAGGTCTTCGAAATACCTTAATTATAGCAATTGGGGCGGTTATATTAGGAGTAATTATTGGTACAACAATGGCTATTATTCGAAATGTTCATGATACCAAAGGTAAATTTAAAATTTTAAATTATCTTGCTAGAACATATATAACTGTTATTCGTGGGACTCCTTCAATATTACAGTTAATGATAATATATTATGTTATTTTTAAGACTAGTAATGTTAGTATTATTCTAGTAGGTATCTTATCTTTTGGAATTAATAGTGGAGCTTATGTAGCGGAAATAGTTCGAGGTGGTATTAATTCTGTTTCTGAAGGACAAAAAGAAGCAGGTTTTGCTTTAGGATTAAGTTATTTACAAGTTATGAAACATATTGTCATACCTAATGCCCTTCGTAATATTTTACCAGCGCTTGGTAATGAATTTATTACTCTTGTTAAAGAAACATCAGTAGGAGCTTATATTGGAATCGTTGAACTTACTAAAGCATCAGATATTATTGCTTCACGTACTTATGATTATTTTTTCCCATTAATGATTATTGCTTTAATATATCTATGTATAACTCTTGTTTTGACAAAAATATTTGCTAAAATAGAAAAGAGGTTAAATCATGTTAGAAATTAAAAATTTAAAGAAAAACTTTGGTAAAAAGAAAGTTTTAAAAGGAATAAATTTAACTATTGAAAAGGGAGAACTTGTTGGTATTATTGGTCCATCCGGATGTGGTAAATCAACATTTCTTCGTTCAATTAATTATTTAGAGAAACCATCATTTGGACATATTCTATTAGATGGTATTGAAATAAGAGATAATGATAAATTACGATTAATGCGAAGAAGAATAGGAATGGTTTTTCAACAATTTAATTTATTCTCCAATATGAATGTTTTAGATAATATTATATTTGCCCCAGTAACTTTAAATATTATGAGTAAAGAATCTGCTATTAAAAAAGCCAGAGAAATGTTAAAGAAAATTAATTTATTGGATAAAGAAAAATTTTATCCTAATGAATTATCTGGTGGTCAAAAACAACGTGTTGCAATAATTAGAACATTATTAATGGAACCCGAGATTATTTTATTTGATGAACCAACATCCGCACTTGATCCAGAGATGATTGGTGAAGTAACTAATTTAATGAGAGAAATCGCTAAAACAAAAATGACAATGATAATTGTGTCACATGAGATGCATTTTATTAAAAATTTTTGTACAAGAGTTTTATTTATGGATGATGGTAAAATAATTGAAGATGGTTCTAGTAAAGAGATATTTAATCATCCTAAAGATGAACGATTAAAGACTTTCTTATCAAAGATAAAAAATATTTAAAAGAACAGAAAAAATACACGTATAGCAAAATGATTTAATAAATGTTTGTTGATATTATTGTCAAAAAATAGCATCAATGATAAAATTATGTTATGTTAAAGAAAGGTATTAAAATGATGAAAGAAATCAAAGACAAAAAAATAATTTTTTCAATTGTTGGGATAGCAATCTTGTTAATAGGTGTGGTTGGAGTAACATATTCATTTTTTAATTACACACGTACAGGTGTGGCAAATACTGTTAGTGTAGGAAGAATAAGTTTTGTAACACGACAAACTAAAACAATTAGTTTAACAAATTTATTTCCAATAGATCCAACAAATAGTGAAGAAATGTCTGACGCTACAAAAGTTGGTACATTAGAAATTGAAATTGAAGGTGATACCGATTATGCCCAAGGTGTAGAATATTTAGTTTCTAGTGAAAATACAAATATTTATACATCAACAGGAAAAGTAGTTCCAATTAGTTTAGATGTAACAGTAACTAATTTAGGAACATCTAGTAATAACTATTTTACAGCAAGAGAAAGCAAAGATACTACTATGTATAAAAAATTAGTAGGGGATACTCTAGTTGGAAATCAAATGCTTTTAGTAGGTTATATTAAGCCTAATACAACTAGCGGAACTGCTGAAGGAATATCAAATGGAAAATTAACAATTAAAGCATATTTAGACAAAAATAAAATACTTATTTCTGATACTTATGATGGTACTGAATCAGATAATATGGGAACAACAAACTCTATGGCACAAAGTAAAACTGTATTAACAACAACAGAATGGAATGCATTTTCAAGTACAGGTATATCATTTCAAGTGAAGGTAGAAGCCAATGAAGGAATTTGGGTAAAAGGATCACTTGAAGAAATGATGAAAACTGAAAATTTAAATCCAACAACCAATCAACCAATAATGGATAATGTTGCAAGTGAATTTGTAAGTGCTTCAACAGGTGTAGATTTCTCAACGACTTCAAGTAGTACAAATGGAAAAGGTGTCTATATGAGAGCAGGTACGGAAAATGATGCAAATCCAATATTGTATTATCGAGGAGCAGTAGAAAATAATAATGTTTTGTTTGCTAATAAATGTTGGAAAGCAGTAAGAACTACTGATACAGGTGGAGTTAAATTAATTTATAATGGTGAAGCAGGACCTGTTTATGAAAGTATTTCATTACCTGAAACAAGTTATGTGAAGGATGCAACAAATAGTGATGCAAGATGGAATTTTGACTCAACTGATAATACATGGAATATAGAAATAAATGATGGTTCACACCCAGCTTTAGAGTTCACTGTGCCAGCAGGAGATAATTATACTATGATAATGACAGGTACTAGTGGTTCAAGTTGTGGTGGGTCATATGCATTTTATAAGAATGGAACAAGTGTAAAAAGTTATGGAGGTGGTGGGGGTTCTGCCATGGATTTAGCTAATGATTTTGGGACGTTGTCTAGTATTGATAAAATAAAAATGGATTACACAGGAAGTTCAAGTGATACATGCTCTATAACATTTAAAATTAAAATGATTGGTCCTGGTGAATTATTAACATCGAATGGTTGTGATAATACTGGAACAGATACACAAATAACGTTAAATGGAACAAATACATTTGCCTTTTCAGGAACAAATTTGTATAAATCATTAGCATATAATGGATACATGTGGGGAGAAGTATATGAATGGACAAATGAAGCAACAACATCAGGAGCATATTATGGAACAGGATTTACATGGGATGGAACAAATTATACATTAACGAGTGCCCAAGTAGGATATGATGGAACACACCATTATACATGTAATTTAACAACTGCAGAAGGAACATGTAGTAGCATAAGGTATTACTATTCTGTAAGTGGAACAAGTAATAATTATTACATAACATTAACTGGAGGAGATAGTGTAGAAAAAGCAATAGAGAAAATGCAAATGAATACAAACCCATCAAATGCTAAAACACAAATAGAAAGTTGGTATGCATCAAATATGACAAGTTATACAAATCAATTAGAAGATACAATATGGTGTAATGATAGAACAATATCAACTAAAGCAGGATGGGATCCAACAGGGAATGTAGCGTATGGGGCATTACATTATGCAGGATATGATAGATATTTCACAAATCATTCTCCAAGCCTAGCATGTACAAATAAGAACGATTCATTTACATGGCAAAATGCAAATGGAAATCAAAAGTTGAATTATCCAGTAGCAATGCTAACAATAGATGAAATGGTATTAGCAGGAGGATCAGGTAGTACAGGAACATTCTATTTAAATAGTGGATCAAATTATTATTGGTCTTTGTCGCCCCCTTATTTCAACGACTACGGCGCCGTCGAGTTCAGCGTGGTCAATGGCTTCATCGACCACTACTACATGTACAATTCCCTCGGTCTTCGTCCTGCCGTTTCACTTAAACCTGGAACGCCTGTAGTGAATGGTGATGGAACAGCGACATCTCCATATAGAATAGGCTGATTGAATGACACTTTTTTGAAAAGGTTTGAAAAATAAGAGTTTAGGTCTCGTTCAATTAACTGTGTCTAGGATATGAAAGACTATTATAATTAGATAAGAACATCTAATTAAATGTATGCATACCATTATATATATAATTAATAGTTTGTCAATAGAAAATGTATACAATGTAATGGTATTGCAAAAATATAAAAAATGTGTATAATAATATACGTTGTTTAGGGGATATGGCAATGCTGAGGAGCAACCAGAGCACTAAATAATGATTAAACCGAAAAGGAAGCCAAAGTTTGTTGAAAAGCTTTCTTTTTTTTGGTCTCGTTCAATTAACTCGACCAATATTATCAAGTAACGGAAAAGTAAATACTAGTGGCAACATTACGCAAAAATTATTCATACAATATTAGGGAAATGCTTAGGTATTTTGCTAATTAATAATAGTTAAAAATAAATTTGAGTGTCAAATCTTGATGCTCTTTTTTTTGTTATTTTGTAATATTAATGATATTTATTTCATATTTTTATTAGGAGGATAAAGTGAAAAAAATAATAGTTATTTTACTTATTTTTATATTTATTATTCAAGTAAAGGCAGATAATGATTTATTACCTAATGCTAGAAGTGGTATTTTAATTGAACCGACTACTAAAACAATTATATATAATAAAAATATGAATGAAGAAGTTAGTATTGCATCCCTTACTAAAATGATGGGATTGATTTTAATTTTTGAACAAATTGATAGTGGGAAGATTAAATATACAGATATGGTAACAGTAAGTGCTAATGCTGCCGGAATGGGTGGTAGTCAAATATGGTTATCAGAAGGGGAAGAAATGAGTGTTGAAGAGCTTCTTAAAGGAATAATTATGGCTTCGGCTAATGATGGAATTGTTGCAATGGCGGAATATGTTGGCGGAAGTGAAGAAAAATTTGTTCAAATGATGAATGATAAAGCAAATGAATTAGGTTTAAAAAATACCCATTTTGTTAATCCAACAGGACTTGATGAAGAAGGACATTATTCTTCAGCATATGATGTTTCAATGATTGCAATAGAATTAATGAAACATGAGGATGTTTTTAAGTTTACTACTATTTATGAAGATTACTTAAGAAAGAATTCTGATAATAAATTTTGGCTTGTTAACACTAATAAACTTATCAAATCATATAAAGGTGCTGATGGACTTAAAACCGGAATGACCGATAATGCAGGATATTCGATGGCTGTTACGGCTAAAAGAGATGATATGCGATTACTGGCAGTTGTTTTAGGGGAAAAAGAAGGGAAAGTAAGAAATAAAGAAACGGCAAGTCTTTTAGATTATGGTTTTAATACTTATGAAATTACTAAAATAAAAAATAAAGGTGATATTGTTGGAGATGTTACTTTAGATAAAGCAATTCCTGAAAAAATAGATGTTATGGTTGAAAACGATGTTACTATTTTACAAAAGAAAGGTGAAGATAAAAAGGAATATCGTTGTGAAGTAAAACTTAATGATTTAAAATTACCATTATCTAAAGGAGAAGTAATTGGTAAATTATTAATTAAAGACGATAATAATTTAGTTAAAGAAGTCAATTTAATAAGTAGCAGTAATATGGATAAAAGAAGTTTTTTTGATACATGGTTTAATCTTTTAAAGTCAGTATTAACAGGTGATTTAATTGGATAGTAGAAATACTATCTTTTAACTTTAAAAGGACTATATAGTTATTTAGTAATATTTTCTTATATGAAAGTGATATAATATAATTTAGGTGGTTCTATATGTTTAAAAAAATAAATATCAAACATATTTTAATATTAGCGTTAGGCTTTTTTTGGTGTAGTGCTATATATTTAACACAACAAACATATTTATTAAATTTTTGTGATAAAGAATTTGTTAATATGATTGCTATACTTTATGGTAGTTTATCAATGGCATTAGGAATTTTACTTTATATGTTTATTTGTAAAAAAAGTAAAAATATTAAATTATATTATGTTTTATTTTCATTATTTGCTATTATTTCATCTTTTGTGTTTTTTGGAACAGAAAATAAAATATTAATGAGTATTTGTTTATGTGCAACTTGTTTATTTGGAACAGCAGGATTTGGTGTTGGTTATCATTTTTCATTATTAGCTTTAAATATTGATAAAGAATATCGTGGTAGAGTTTTTACGATTGGTTATGGATTAGGTTCCATTCTTACTTATTTAATAACTTTACTTCCTAATAAATTATATGGTTCAATATCATCATTAATTATCTATGTTCCCATAGTTATTTTAAATATTTTACTTGTATATCGAAATAGAGATTTAGAAATAATAAAAAATGAAAAATATACTTTAAGTTATAAAAAATATTTCATTAGTTTATCAATAATAGTTTTGTTAATGTCACTATTATCAGGTATATCAACAGATGTAGTATCAACACATATATTTAATATTGAAGGATTATTTGCAAATACAAGAATCGTATATTGTATTGGCTTATTAATTGCGGGATTTTTGATAGATAAAAATAAAGAAATGTTTGATATTGCGACATTAATCAGTTTTGTCTTTTCTTTATTAACTATTGTTTTATTAAATCAAGATATTTCCGTTAATATAGTTATTAATTTGTCATATTTGTTTGTAGGTTTTTTTGTTGTATTTAGAACATTAACTTTTGTTAATTTATATGATCGAAAAAAAGGAAGTTTTTATTTGTGTGGAATAGGACTTATGTATTCAAGAATAATGGAAGGAATTTTAGTTGTTATTCAAAAAGATTTAATTAGAAATTCTACTTTATTAATAGTTATTGAAACATTAATGTTATGTATTGTCTTATGGGTTTATTTTCTATATTATTTAAAAAATAATCGTTTAACTTCAAATGATAGATTAAAAGAAATGGTCTTAAAATATAAATTAAGTAATCAAGAAGAAAAAGTATTAAATTTATTAATTCAAGATTTAACTAAAAAAGAAATTGCGGATAAATTGTTTTTATCGGTTAATACAATTAAAATTCATGTTACAAATATTTATAAAAAAACAGGTATGACAAGAACAGAACTTAAAGAAAAATGTATCTTAAGGGGAGAATAGCCCTTTTTTAGTACTCCCTAATTTTGATATTTCTATGTAAAATGATTATGAAAGAGAGGTATTTTATGATGAATAAAAAAGTTAAAATAATATTATCAGTTTTTTTGGTATTTATGATGGTATTAGGAATGACAGGATGTGGTACTAATGATTCTTTAAAAACCAAAAGTGGTGAAAAATTAAAAATTACTAAAGCAGAAACTAGTCAAATAGAGTATGAAGATTTTGATAATGGGTATTTAAAAATGAAAATACCAAAAGGATGGAAAGTTGCTGTTCCAAATAAAGTAACATTTTCAGGATATACGTTTAAAATGTATAATCCCAAAGATATAAATTATATGCTTGAATTTTCCCTTGGATTATCTGGTTTCTTAAAAAGTGAAGCTGCAAGGAAAAAATATGCTAGTTTATATCCATCAGCCGTATTTGGAAAATTAGCAGCGATTGATCCACGAACAACAGAACAATTTTATAAAGTATGGAATACTAATGCTAAAGTAGTTAATAAAGAGATTAATCAAGAATTTTTTGTATATTTAAATGACTTTGAAATGATTGAAAATTTAGGTAAAACTAATCTTGGTGGCGATGTAATTAGAGGGAAATTTACAAATGATAAAGGGGAAATAATGCAAGGATTATTTACCGCTTCGATATTTGAAAGTGGTACTTATTATATGTATGGTGTAGATTTATCACCACTAAACTCTTACCATAATATTATTATGTATACACCAGATTCGGAATTTAATAATTGGCAATCAATATTTGATTATTCTGTATCTACTATAGAATTTACAGAAGATTTTATGAGAGGCTTTAATAGAGAACAATCTTCTCAAGTTTCAACAGTTCAAGCAAATGCTAAAATATATGATGAAATATCAGATATGATAATGGATTCTTGGAACAAACGAAGTAAATCATATGATATTATAAGTGGAAAAAGAAGTGATGCTACTTTAGGATATGAGAGAGTCTATGATACTGAAACTGGCGATGTTTATAAAGCTTATAATGGATTTACTGATGAGTATTCTGGTAATAGATATCAAAAAGTAACTGATGATATGTATACCCTAGGAGTAAGCGGTTACATAGAAAAATAGAAATATATAAAACAGGATACCCAAATCCTGTTTTTTGATATATAATAAAAATATATGTTATATTGTAAATTAATAGAAAGAAAGGAGGAATAAGTTATGAATGGATTTAGTATATTAATGATTATCTTTGGGATATGTATTCTTTTGGTTGGTTTATTTATGTTTAGGGGAAATGAATTAAAAATAATATCATGGAAAGCAGCTTTTAAAGGATTAAATAAAAGTGGATGGAAGAATATTGGTAAATGGACAATGATTGTTAGTATTATTCCTTTTATATTGGCTATTGTAGGAATTATATTTGATTTTGAATAATTTTATATAAAAATAAAAAATAGTGTGGTATAATGTTTATAACAAGTTAATTATTATTTGTAAATAAAAGAGGAGATTAAATGAAGAAAAAAATTTTATTAAGTTTATTAGTTGTAGTTACTTTTTTTGCTATAACGGGATGTGGTAAGTCTAATGATAGTAATAATCAAAATACGAATGATAATAAAGATGTAGTAACAATTCAAGGACAACAATATAAATTAAAAAGCGAACAATCTTTACAAAAACTACATTATAAAGAAAATTATATTGATTTTCATTCGGATGCTATTGGTAATATGCGAACAATGAGTTATCTTAAACAAGAAAAACTTATTTTTGAAGTTCGTATGATGTATGATGAAAGTAGATCACTTTCGGAATTGAAAGCGATTGTTGAAACACAATATGGTGCTAAAGAACAAAGTAAAGAAATAAATGGAATTAAATATGTATATTATGAATATCAAACAAAAGATGATTCAACAGTTCATCATTATATGTATGTTTATGATGGAAAAGTATATACCATAGGATTCTTCTTAGGAGAAAATTATGGAAATATCGAAGATGTATTCATGAATAATGTTTCCTTTACATAAGATGGATTTGATGAAGATGATAAAGAAAAAAAACATTTAATGATAAAGTTACAGATTATACTAAAGATTACGCTTCTTTAAAAGATGAAAGAGGATATCAAAGAAGAAGGTTTTTAGGATTAATACTTGCTGGAAATAATAATATAGAAGAGGCCTATGCCTGTGGTATTGAAAAAGGAAAAGCATATTGTCTTGAAGGAACGGAAAATGGTAGTTCTTTCCAATATAATATTGGTATTTTAAATCAAGTATTCAGTACTGGATGTAGTTATAATTCTAATAATACTCGTTATACATGTATTGGTGAAACAAATGGTGATACAAGAACTGATGGATATGTAAGTGTTCATTATGATGATAATTGTCATGTTTTTGGAAAAACTATTGATCATGAAGCACAAATATATTGTTATTAATATTTAAGATATTTGGAACTAAATTATTAGTTCCTTTTTGATTATTAAAGTTAATTATTATGTAGTATAATAAATTATATGAGGTGTTATAAAGATGAATAATGAAATATTATATCAATCAGATAAATGTTCTTTAATAAGTAATAATCATGATTTGCTTTTTAATAATAAACATAATAAGTATTATTTGGAAAGTTATCCATATGAACCTTGTTTATATATGAAATTAGATAGTAAAATAGTCATTATTATTCATAATTCGTTTAATGTTTTTGAAATAGTTGATGTTGCTAAAAATAATAAAAAAATAAAAGCAATTACTGGGAAAGAATATGATATAAAAGGAATATGTGATTTATTACTTTGTGCAATAAATTATCAAGTATTTGATACAGATATAAGTTATTTAGAAAAAAAATTAAATGATGATATATCATTAAATGATAAAAATAATACTATTGATGATGATGAAAGAAAATTTATATTCAATGATTTTCATAATATTAGAGAACTATCCGATGATATCTTTTATAAAGAATATGAAAAATATGATGAATGTGTTTTAGATTATTGCATTATAAAGAGTGATTTAGATTATAATGATGAAGAATCACATAAAAAGGTTGTTCTATTTGCAATGTCAAAATGGTCTAAAGTTATAAAAAAGAAGTGTAATATTGATATTACCTTTAATATCAAAAAGATGAAAGCAAGTAGATTAAAAGCAAAGTGTTTTTTTGAAATAGCAAATGAAAATAAAGAAGAAAGTAAACCATATTGGTATTTGTTTTTGAATCCACCACATGGATGTAGTTATAATATTAAAGATTTTGAATACATAAATAAGCTTCTTTTTCCAAAAGGATTTGATAATTTAGAAATTTTTGAATGGTCTACCAATTGGTCTAATTACTTTAATGATGGACTAGAGTGGTGGGGAGCAAGATGTATTAGTATATATGATAAAAATATGAAACGTTTTGTTGTTATTGGAGCATCGGCTACAGATTAGAATTTATGGAAACTAAGCAATTAGTTTCTTTTTTCTATTGACATAACATAAAATATAATATACAATATTATTGTATTAATCAAGTAATACAAGGAGGAAAAATGGAATTATCATTTGATAATAATATTCCCATATATATTCAATTATTAGAATATATGAAAATATACCTTATTTCTGGTGTTTTTAAATGTGGAGAAAAACTTCCGTCAGTTAGAGATTTTGCAACGACATTTAAAGTTAATCCTAATACGATGCAAAAGGCATTAGCAGAACTTGAAAGTATGGATTTAATATATACCGAAAGAACTAATGGAAAGTATGTTACTAAAGACGAAAATTTAATTGCAAAATTAAAAGATGAATATGCACTTACACTAGCGAAAAGTTATTTTGAAGGGATGAGAAAAATTGGCTTAGGCAAAGCTGATTCAATTAAATATTTAGAAAGGATTGATAATTAAGATGGAACTATTAGAAATAAAAAATTTAAATAAATCATTTGATAATAAAGAAATATTAAAAAATATTAATATTAATGTTTCAGGTGGTAAAATAATTGGTTTACTTGGGAAAAATGGCGTTGGAAAAACGACTTTAATAAAACTTATAAATGATTTATTAACTCCGACAAGTGGTGAAATATTAGTAAATGGTAAAAAGGTTGGTGTTGAAACTAAAAAAGTTATCTCTTATTTACCAGAGCGAACATATTTAAATAAAAATATGAAAGTATCGGAAGTAATTGATTATTTTAAAGATTTTTATGATAATTTTGATGAAAATAAAGCTAAAAAATTATTAAAGGATTTAGATTTAGATGTAAATGAACATTTATCTAAAATGAGTAAAGGTATGCAAGAAAAAGTAAGTTTAGTACTTGTTATGTCACGTAATGCTGATTTATATATTTTAGATGAACCATTAGGTGGAGTAGATCCTGCTACTCGTGATTATATATTAGATACTATTCTATCTAATTTTAATGAAAAGGCTAGTGTTATTATTTCAACACATTTAATCGCAGATATTGAAAGAATTTTAGATGAAGTTATTTTTATTGATAAAGGAGAAATAGTATTACAAGGCGATGCTGATAAACTTCGAAATAAAGAAAAAGCATCTATTGATGAAATCTTTAGGAGGATGTTCAAATGTTAGTGAAATTATTAAAATATGATTTAAAATATATGATAAGAAATATGAGTATCTTTTATATATTATCAATATTTTTTGCCATAACAACAAGAATATTATTTAGTTTAGAGCAGTCTGTAATTATTAATATTATTAGTCATATAAGTATGGGTTGTATGATTTCCATGCTTGCAAGTATTTTGATAAATACTATGATGAGAAGTTGGATTAGATTTAGAGATTCTTTATATAAAGATGAAGCATATTTAACACATACTTTACCAGTTACAAAAAATGAATTATATAATTCAAAATTTTTCTTAACATTAATCTTTTTCTTTATTGGATTTTTTGTGATTATATTAAGTTTATTTATTGCATATTATTCTAAAGATAATTGGTTAGCGATTACTAATTTTATAAAAAATATTACGATAGGATTAAATATGAGTACAGCATTTTTGGTTACAATGTTTATTATTGTTGTCTTTTTAGAAATCTTTAATGCTATTCAATGTGGCTTTTATGGTATTATTTTAGGATATCAAAAGAATAATGGTAAATTAGGATATTCTGTATTATTTGGATTTATTTCATATTTAGTTGCTCAATTTCTTGTTTTATTCTTAATTTTTATTTATGGTTTATTTGATTCATCAATAATGGAATTATTTAAAACAGCAGCAGTAAGTATTGATGTTAATTCTTTTAAAATATTATTGATCATTGCATCACTACTATATTTAGTAATAATATATGTTATGAGTCTATTATGTAAAAAGTCATTTAATAAAGGTGTTAATATTGAATAGTTTAATAAATAATATGTTAATTATTTAAAGTATTTAAATAATTCATGAAGAGAACTAATTTAGTTCTCTTTTGTTTTAGGTTTTCTTAAATTGTAAAATAATTATTGAAAAATATTGTAATTAATTTTATAATTTGGTATGATTATCATGTAAAATTGAAAGGAATTTTGAATATGAAAATTTTCAAAATAGAGGTGATAATAATATGTCAAATAAGTGTCGAATGGGGGGGCACATAAGGTTTTAACCACTTATAAATGTAATATTACTGCATGTATTAAAGAATATGACTATTATTTTGATACATCATAGGATAATTTAATTAATTAATAAATATAGTAGGAGGAAATAATAATGAATGAATTAAATGAAGAAAGAAAACAAAATAGAAAACTTAATTTACAAATATATTTAGGTTTATTTATTTTAATAGCAATGTTAGGAGGTTTTACCTATGCGTTCTTCAACTATACAAGAACAGGTGAAAGTAATACTCTTAAATTAGGTAATATTACTTTTGAAACAACTCAAAATGGTAATATTAACCTTACTAATGCATTTCCAATATCAATAACAAAAGATAATAATGGTTTAATAACAAATGTTGATGATGATAATATTGATACTGTGGAAATATTAATTAATGGTCATACGACTTATAGTGATGGGGTTGAATATTTAGTATCAAGTGCTAATACAACTGCTTCAATTACATCAGGTAATACTACTAAAATAGTACCAATTAGTTTAGATGTACAAGTTGGAACTAATGGAAGTGGTACTAATAATACTTTAGGAACAAGTGATAATGATTATTTTGCAAATAGAGATACTTATACAACATCTCACTATAAAAAAATAATTGGTAATACAATAACAGGAGATGAGTATATTTTAGTAGGTTTTATTGCACCTGATGCAACAAATACTGATAACTCTATTAATGGAAAAATAACTATTAAAGCTTATTTTGATAATTCTTTAGTTGCTATTACTGATACAAGTGATGAAAATGAAGGTTGGATACAAGGAAGAACTGTATTAACAACAAGTGAATGGAATAGTTTAAGAACTAATGGAGTATCATTTCAAGTTAAAGTAGAAGCCCAAGAAGGAATATGGGTTGATGAACCACCAATGTCACTAGGTGATAAAGTTATTTCAAGACTTGGAAACGATGGTGTTGTAGCAATTAACACAAGTGGTGCTTTAGCAAGTGGATCTGATACAATAAGAGAATATCGTTACTCTGGTGGAGGAAGATATTGTTCTTATGAAAATGGTGGAACAACATATAATCTTCAAATTGAAGGAAATGAGTGTCCAGAAACCGTAGTATTTGGTGGTGGTCCTCCAGGACTATATACACCAACAGCTGATATTGCAGCATATCAAGGTGGTAATGCTCCAACAGGGACAACATATACATTAGTTTCTGGAACAGGAGTACAAGATGGAACAGTAAAAAACTATATTTCATTTAATAATGAATTATGGAGAATAATTGGAGTATTTGGTGATAAAGTAAAAATAATGAAAGATGTACCAATAAAAACATCAGATAGTTTTATGACAGATTCTGGAACAGGTGTTCAATATACAGCATTAAATAATACAACTTATATGATAAAGCAAAATTTTGGAAGTAGTCCTATGGCTAATGCAAAATATGCTCCAATTACATGGAATAGTGATTCATCTAATACCAAAAATAATTGGGCAAAAGCAGGACTTCAATATTGGTTAAATGAAAACAATACGGGAAGTTATTATAATACAATAAATTCTACATATAAGAATTTAATTGTTGATGATACATATTATTTAAGAAATGTAAATATATCTAGTTATGGAACAGCAAGTCAAACTTATGATTTGGAAAGAGCAATTGTTCAAGAATGTGCTGCAAGTATAACTAGTAATTCACAAAATAATAGTTGTAATGTATGGAATGGCAATAGTAGTGAATGGGAAGGAAAAATTGCCTTACCATATCCAAGTGATTTTGGATACGCTGCAAGTAGTAGTTATTGGATAAGTACGTTAAATAATTACTGGAATGCAAGTAATCCAGCAATCCAAGGAGATAACTGGTTTTTAAATAACGATGCTTATTATAATTGGTTTTTGTCTCCGTCTTCTAACTTTCCGCAGATTGTGGCTTATTGGAACGGTGCCGGTTACGTTGGATACTTCAGTCATGGTGATTACGGTGACGCCGTTCGCCCAGTCCTTAATCTAGAATCCACTATATTGTTAAATGGGGGAGATGGGTCATATACCTCTCCGTACATTTTGAAGGTGAGTTAATGTCAAAATTAAGTTCCACACACCACATTCAAGTGGGCTAGAGAAAAGATAGAATGATGAGCCTACCGAAAACCCTTTTGGAAGGCGGAGTATATAATACGAAAAGGTAAATATAGAATAAAAGAAACTCACAACTTGCGATTAAGCAAGTTGTGAGGCAATAAAAAAATAAGCATTAAACTATAATAAAAGCATTATTTTGGATATATTAAATAATGCTTTTTATGTAATTAAGTATTATATAATAGTAGTAATAACTATTAATAAATGGTATAATAACATCGATATATTGGTGGTGGGAGTTTATTTATGAAAAAGAAGTTATGGTTTATTATACCAAGTTTAGTACTAATTATATTAATTTTAGTATTTATCTTTATTATTAATCCAAAGATAGTTTATCAAAATGATGTTAATAAATTAACGAATAAGATTACAATGGTCAATAATTATTTATTAAATGATAATGATGATATTAAAAATATTAAAGAAGAATTAAAAAAAGAAAATGTATCAGATAAAAGAAAAGAAGTTGAAAAAGAAGTAAATAATTATTTAAATAATGTTTTAGAAAATGTAAGTAATTTAAAGGAAGTAATTACGGATAAAAAAATAATTAATATATTTGATGATAATCTTAAAAATGATCTTGACAATAATATTAAGTATTTAAATGAATCTAAAGAAAAGCTTAATGAATTAAAAGAAAAGTTACTTTCTTTAGAAAAAGTAGATGATAGTAATATTAAAGATGAAGATAATAAAAAATTATTTAATAATTTATTTGAGAATTTTCAATTAATTAACTATAGTGATAAAATAGATGAATTTAAGGAAAGTATTGATAATAATAGTATTAAATTAGAATATTTAAAAAAGAATAATAAAACATGGAATATTGAAAAAGGAACAATAGTTTTTAATAAAAGAAATAGTTTTAATGAATATCAAAAAATAAGTAATGATGATAATTATGAACTTATAAAAGATAGAACTGGTCCTGTGATTACTGCAAGTAATTTATCAATTACTAAAGGAACGAAAATCAATATTAAAGATAAAATTAAATGTGAAGATGCTGTTGATGGAAAAACAGAGTGTAAAATAAGTGGCTCTTATGACATTAATAAAGTAGGGGATTATAGTATTAAAATATCATCAAGTGATTTAAGTAAGAATTCATCTAGTAAAACGATTAAGTTGACGGTTAAAGAAAAAGTAGTTAATAAACCATATTATATTGAAGTAATAAGAAATCAAAATGTAGTTATTGTTTATGGACTTGATAGTAATAATCAGTATACAAAAGTTGTTAAAGTCTTTGTTTGTTCTGTAGGAATGAATAATAAAACACCAACAGGAACTTATAAAACCCAAGATAAAGCATCATGGGGATGGTTGGTTGGTAATCTTTATGGACAATACTATACAAGAATAGTTGGTGATATCTTATTTCATTCTGTTCCTTATACTAAGAAGTCAAAAGATTCGTTAGAATGGGATGAATATAATAAATTAGGTACTCCTGCATCCAAAGGATGTGTTCGAATGACAGTACGTGATGTTAAATGGATATATAATAATTGTCCTAAAGGAACTACTGTTAAAATATATGATGGAAATCTTCCAAGTGGAGTTAGTAAACCAAGTGCTCCTAAAATAAGTGGTGATAGTCCAAATAAAGGATGGGATCCAACAGATCCAGATAGTAATAATCCTTGGAAGAAATAAATTAATATTTGATGATATATAAGGTTAGTAGATGCTAATCTTATTTTTTTTAAACTATATTATTATTAGAATATTATATAACATAATGTTACAGAATCTTATTATTTAATAATATGATTTAGAGTCTTAACGAAAAAATATTTCTTTACATTTAAAGGTTTACTTTTTAAAAGATAAAAAGTATAATTTATGTAGGAGGGAGAATGTTTGAAAATAAAAAGATTTTAATTCTAGGACTAGCAAGAAGTGGGGTAGCGGCTTCTTATACTTTATTAGAAAGAAATAATAAAGTAGTTATCAATGACCTAAATGATGAAACTAAACATGATAAAAAGATATTAGATGATTTAAAGAAAAAAGGTTGTCAAATAATTTTAGGAAGTCATCCAGAAGATCTTTTAGATAAGACTTTTGATTATTTAATTAAAAACCCTGGTATTCGTAATGATCATCAATATGTATTAAAAGCTAAAGAATTAGGGATTCCGGTAATTAATGAAGTTGAACTTGCTTATCAATTATTACCAAAGGATGTAACGTTAATTGGAATAACTGGAACTAATGGTAAAACAACTACAACAACACTTACATATCAAATAATGCATGAAGCTTTTAAAGAACGCGTACATTTAGCAGGTAATATCGGTTATCCTTTGTGTAGCATTCTAACCACTTTAAAAAAAGATGATATTATTGTTATGGAAGTATCTGTTCAACAGAGTTTAAATATTCAAGAATTTCATCCACATGTAGGATTAATTACTAATTATAGTCCAGCACATATCGACTTTTTAGGTAGTTATGATAATTATAAAAAAGTTAAGGCAAGAATGTTTTACAATCAAAGTAGTGATGATATTGCGATTCTTAATTTAAATAATAGTGATGTTTTAGAAGAAATGAAAAATATTAAAAGTCAAAAGAAATATTTTTCAAGTAAAGAAAAAACGGATTGTTATTTAAAAGATAATGCAATTTATTACCATGATGAAAAAGTTATTGATACAAGTATTATTAAAATACCAGGTATTCATAATATTGAGAATATTTTAGGAGCTATTACTATTTGTAAAGAATTTAATGTTACAAATGATGTTATTGCTAAAGTAATTAGTAATTTCTATGGTGTAGAACATCGTCTTGAATTTGTTGATGAAATAAGTGGCGTAAGATTTTATAACGATACGGAAGCAACAAATATTAAATGTACTCAAATTGCTTTATCGTCTTTTGATAAGCCAACAATTATTATTTTAGGAGGACTTGAACGTGGACAAAACTTTGATGATTTGGGTGAATACATGAAAAATGTTAAAGCCATAATCGGTATTGGTGAATGTCGTGAAAGAGTAAGAACGTTTGGTGATAAATTAAAGATTAATACTTTTATTTATGAACATTTAAAAGATAGTTTTTCTAAAATAAAAGAGATAATGAAAAAAGGTGATGTTGTGTTATTAAGTCCAGCGTCTGCTTCTTGGGATCAATACAAAGAATGTGAAGTTCGCGGAGCGGAATTTAAAAGTTTAGTAGGAGAATTAAAAAATGGAAAGAATAGTTAAGCCTAATACGATTTATCGTCATTTTAAAGGTGGTAGGGCGGTTATAATAACTCTTTGCAAACATAGTGAAACCATGGAAGATATGGTTGTTTATGCTTGTCTTGGAAATGGCAGTAATGCAAATCATAAAGATGGTATTTATGTAAGACCACTTAAGATGTTTTTATCAGAAGTAGATCATGAAAAATATCCTGAGGTAAAACAAAAATATCGTTTTGAAGAAGAAAAATAAAATAAGAAAAGGAGAGAAAAAAATGAAAATAGTAAATATTAAAGGAAGAGAAATTTTAGATTCAAGAGGAAATCCAACAGTTGAAGTAGATGTTATTTTGGAAAATGGTATTATGGGACGTGCTGAAGTACCAAGTGGTGCCTCAACAGGCTCAAGAGAAGCTTTGGAAATGCGTGATGGAGGATCTCGTTATTTAGGAAAAGGTGTTTTAAATGCCGTAAATAATGTAAATACTGTTCTTCGTGATGCTATAGTTGGAATGGATGTAGAAGATCAAAAAGCTATTGATTATAAAATGATTGAATTAGATGGTACTAAAAATAAAAGTAAACTTGGAGCTAATGCAATATTAGGTGTTAGTATGGCATCTCTTAAAGCAGCAGCTTTGAATGCTCATAAGCCACTTTATCGTTATATTGGTGAAGGAAATACATTACCTCGTCCAATGATGAATATTATTAATGGTGGTGCTCATGCAGATAATTCATTAGATTTTCAAGAATATATGATTATTCCAATGCAAAAATCATTTAAAGAAATTATGAGAGTTGCAAGTGAAGTATTCCATACTTTAAAAAATATTTTAAAGGAACGTGGACTTGCTACAAGTGTTGGTGATGAAGGTGGTTTTGCCCCTAACTTATCTTCTAATGAAGAAGGATTTAAATTAATTATGGAGGCTATTACCAAAGCGGGATATACTCCAGGAGTTGATGTATGTATGGCAATTGATGTAGCAGCATCAGAATTCTTTAAGGATGGTAAATATAATCTTGTTGGGGAAAATCGTAGTTTAACAACTGATGAATTAATTGAATATTATAAAGAATTAACAACGAAGTATCCAATAATATCCATTGAAGATCCTGTTGATGAAAATGATTGGGAAGGATTTACCAAAATTACTAGTGTTCTAGGAGATAAAATTCAATTAGTTGGTGATGACTTATTTGTAACTAATAAAGAATATTTACAAAAAGGTATTGAATTACATGCTGGAAATGCTATATTACTTAAAGTAAATCAAATTGGAACAATTACCGAAACATTAGAAACAATTGAACTTGCTCGTGCATATAACTATAAAACAATTATTTCTCATCGTTCAGGAGAAACTGAGGATACTACTATTGCTCATCTTGCAGTAGGACTTAATCTTGGACAAATTAAAACAGGTTCTATTTCTCGTACTGATCGTATTTGTAAATATAATGAATTAATTCGTATTGAAGAAGAATTAGAAAATAAATAGGTGTTGAATGAGGAAATATCTTACTGTAGATAAATTCGGTAAAGAGTATTATATGCGTTATATTGGTGTTAATTATGCTAATGGAGCAAGTTATGGCGGAAATGCCTCATCATATAGTGAAAAATTTGATAATGAAGATGAAGTAAGTATTGAAACCGGTATTGGCGATATGCGTTATGGGATAATTGGTAATATTAAAGAAGCCTATGAAATATTAAAAAAATACTTAGAAAAAGAAAAACCAAGTAATATTTATGAATATTCAGAATGTGTTCAAAAAACGATTCTTGATTATTTTGGTGATTATTCAAATACCGATGAAAGATTATCTTTTTTTCCAGATGAAGAAACGGTAGTAGATGGTGCATCAATGGGAAAAGTATCAGATCTTGCGCATAAGAATGCTGCTATGTGTATAGAAAGAGCAATGACATCACAAAATTTGTTAAAAGATTTAGGTTTTGATGTTACCTTTAAAGTATCTGGTGTTATGGTTAATGGTAAAACTGATGCCCATGCTTATAATCTTCTATCTTATAACGATAAATATTATCTTTTTGATGCCACTATTCCAACTATAAGAGATGATAAAATAAGCCCAATTATCTGTGAAATTCCTAAAGATATTTATGAAAAAATAAAGAGTCCATCAAGAGATATTGGGGCAAGTATTCATGTAGTACATTATAATCCCTTAAAGGATAAAGAATACGATATTACATATGATTCTAAAAGAAAAGATATTTATGAAGTAGAAAGGCAAGCAGTTAAATAATTATGAATGGATTTAATGAATTAATTAAAAAAATAGGGGAAGAATTAGGAATTAAGGTAACTCTTCTTTCTGATAACTGGTTAACTATTTTAGAAAAAGATGATAAAATTCATTATATTCAAGGATATAAATTTGATCTTAATAATCATGGAATAGGTAATATCATGGATGATAAAGGCCTATTCTTTGATTTATTAAGATATAAAAATATTCCAACTATTGAACATAATGTTATTTTTAAAGAATATAATAGGGAAGAAGTATTAAATTATTTTAATAATCATCATAAAGAAATAATTGTTAAAGGTAATATTGGAACATGTGGTAATGAAGTATTTAAAGTAGATAATGAAAAAGATTTATTTAAAGTAATAGATGAATTATTTTTAAAAGAGTTTTCGATATCACTTTGTCCTTATTATGATATTAGAAATGAATATCGTGTTATTATCTTAAATAATGAAGTAAGAATTATTTATGGTAAAATAAGGCCATTGATTATTGGTGATGGCAAGAGTACTATAAAAGAACTGGCAATTAAATTTAATGACTATTATCAATCTTATACTTTTTCTAATTTAGAATACGTACCAGAAGATGGTGAAGAAATTCTTCTTAATTATCAATTTAATTTATCTAAAGGTGCGAAAATGTTTTTAGAAATTGATGATGATTTGAAAAAGAAATTAAGTGAACTTGCTTTAAAAGTAACAAATGAATTAGATATTACTTTTGCATCTGTTGATATTATTTATACAAAAGATAATAAATTGTTAGTGATGGAAGCGAATAGTGGAGTAATGATGGATAACTTTATTCGTTTTAATAAAGATAAAGGTTATCAAATGGCATATAATTTATATAAAGACGCTATTAAATTAATGTTTGAAATAAAGTAATAAGTTTAATTAAAGGCACTATAAATTTTTATTAGTAAATGTTGCCAATAGTACATTTATATGATAGTATGTTTATAGGATCATTTAATTTGTTGGGTGATTGCCTCTTTTCTAACGAAGGGAGGAGTGGTAATATGTCTAAAAGAGATTTATTAATTTTCTTTTTGATTATAATTATCCTTTTACTTATAGGATTACTTTATAAATAATTTTATAGAAAAAAGAATCACCTAACAAAAAGCATCTTGTTAGGTGATTTGCAAAATATATTGGCAACACTCAACATCGCGAATTAAGTGTTCCTTTTTAATATATGCAAGATAACTTGCTTACATACTAATGATACCACAAAATGTTATTAATATCAATAGAACTTTCAGTTATTTTTTGAAGTCTAATAATCTAAAAAGGTAATTGTTAATTTATTAGTTTTATGATAGAATAAAGCTATCGGAGGGAATAATGGCTGAAAATGATATTTATACTAAAGGGATATTAAGAATTAATGAATTAAGAAGATTAGATATTTCTTTAGATGTAATTAATGAACTTCAAAATTTATATCACGAATTTCGTATTAAAAGAGATAGTTATGCAATAGATGATATAAAAAAAGTAAGTAGTGATATTATTGCTAAAAGAAATGGTTATGAGTTTTTAATGAATCAAATACGTTATACTTTTTTCTATTTAATAAGAGATTATAACCAAGAAGCAAGTAATGGAGCGATAAGAAGACTTGAAAATATTTTAGATGATAATCAAATAGATATTTCTGACTTAGTTACTATCAATAATCATGCTTTAGTTATTGGAAAAAATGATAAAAAGAAGGCTATTATTTATGATGAATATTTACAAGATATAACAGGATTACCATTTAGCGAGAAAAATGATATAAAATATGTGGATGAAAAATATATAGATTTATTAAATAAAATAATTGTTGTTTTAAATCAAATATTAGATGAAATTAAAGTGAATCATGAGGAAGAACTAAAGATATTTATAAAGGATAATAAAATATATTATTCTAATGATAATTTTCATATATATGTAAGTAGTAACTTATCGCAAATATATAATATTTATTATGGTACGGGAGAATTTGAAGTTGAAGTATTTATAGAAAATAATGCTGATGAATATGCTTTGTTTGAGATGATCGTTGGAAAAAATAGATTGGAATATAAAAGAATAAATTATGATATTTGGAAATTATCAGAAGCTAATCATAATGCTAAAAAGATGAATAAATCTTTAGAAAGTTATGCTATTCGAAAATAAAATATAAGAAAACTTATTAAAAATATAGAGTTTTCTTTTTTTATATGATATAATCTTCATTGTAGAGGTAGATATGAGGAAGATAAAGGAAACTTTAAAAGAAGAAAATATTGCTTGTGGTTATTTATATTTTTATATACATTTTGTTGTGGAAGTAGTATGTTTTTATTTCTTATCAAAAGTATCTAATAGTATGTTAGTTTGGTTAGTGCCTTTTTTATATGATGCTTTTGCTTTTGTACCACAAAGTTTAATTGGTTATATAAATGATAAATATCCTAAATTTAAAGTAAGTTTAATTGGAACTATTCTATTATTTATTGGCATGTTGATATTTAGTTTTTTTCATGTATCAAAGTTTATTCCTTTATTTATTATTTGTTTTGGTAATGCTTTTGTTCATGTAGGAGGAGCAGAGAATACATTAAGAAATAGTAAAGGAAAATTATCACATAGTGCTTTGTTTGTATCAGGTGGTAGTTTTGGTGTTATCTCAGGAAGGCTTCTTGCTAAAACATCGTTAGCACCTTGGCTTTTATTACCATTTATTCTTACGATGATACCATTTATTTTATATGCTGATACTTTTAACGGAAAAGATAGTGATAGCCTTCAAAAATTTAATTATGTTAAAAAAGGTATCAAGCCTGGTATTGTCATTGCATTAGCCGTTTTTGTCGTAATAGTACGTGGTTATATGGGATATGGTATTCCCACATCATGGAACAAAACTATTTTACAAAATGTTTATTTATTTTGTATTATGGGAATAGGGAAAGCTTTAGGTGGAATTTTATCCGATGCTTTTGGTATTAAGAAAGTAGCTATCTTAAGTACCATACTTGCCATACCATTTTTGATTATTGGTGATAATATGATGATTGTATCCCTTATTGGTGTAATGTTCTTTTCAATGACGATGTCGATTACCTTAGGTATTTTAATTTCATGTCTAAAGAAAACTCCAGGACTTGCTTTTGGACTTACAACAATTGGTTTATTTCTTGGAACGGCGCCAATCTTCTTTATTAAAATTACTAGTACTCTTGTTAATTGTATTATGATTGTTGCCTTATCAATTCTTTGTACATTTATCTTAAATTATCTTTTAAAAGGAAATGGTGATGCATATGATTAAATGGATATATGATAAAATATTTTTAGAACATCAAGAAGGGTTATTTATTATATCTATGGTAATTATTATAATGATTATTTTAACAACTATCTTTTTAGTTAATTATGAATTAAGGAAGAATAAAAATGTTAATTAGAGATTTACCAATAGTAATGTTAAAAAGCTTATTAATAACTATTGTCATTGAAGAAATAATAGCGTTTATCTTAAAATATCGTAAAAAGGATTTAATTAATGTTTTATTAGTAAATATCTTAACAAATCCATTATTAAATAGTATCATTGTAGCGATTAATTTCTATTATGGTTTATATTATCGCAATATTGCCTTAGGTATTTTAGAGGTGATTGTTGTTATTGTAGAAGGAATGATTTATAATAAATATTTAGAAAGACGTAAAATAAATGGATATCTTTTATCATTAATTCTAAATTTAGGTTCTTTTTTACTTGGAGAAGTTATTAATAAAATAATATATTGAAAGAAGGTTTATATGAAGAAAAAAATAATTTTTTTAGGATTATTATTATGGGGAATTGTTGTTAAAGCGGATATGGGGGCTCCTAGTGTTGTAACACAAGAAGTAATGATTGCTAATAAAGAAGGAGCTTACTGTTATAATATTAAGTATGATAGTAATGGTCGAACGTTTTCAAAAACAGATAAAAAAGTACCATATGGCAAAACCTTTAAAATCTGGGAAGATGTTGGTGTTGAATATGTTGGTGTATCATCGGAAGGATATTATGATTGTTATGTAAGTGCTAATGATGTTATTAGTAAAAATGATGAATTTGATATAACGTCAAGTAATGAAGTTCAAAAAATTGATACTAAAGAAGCAATTATTTTGAAAAAAGATGGTGTCTTATTAAAAAAAGGTCCAGGTATTGCTTTTTCAACGATCACCACTATTCCTAAAGGAAGTATTATTAATATATCATATCAAGCGGGAACATATTGGTTTTATGCAGAATATAATGGACTTGGTGGATGGGTTAATGGGCAAGATGAGGCTTTTGCTTATGATGATAGTGCTATTTTAATTTATCCATATGATAATGATATTTATGATAGTAATAAAAAAGTAATAGGTAAAATACCAGCTTATGAAGAAATAACTGATTATTTAAGACTCGTTAGTCATGGTACCAATAATTATTATGTTAATTATAAGGGTACTATAGGTTCTATTTATACCGCCTATCCTAAATTAGATGGTAAACTTAAATTAAAAAAAGATATTAAATTATATGAAGATGTAGATGGTAAAAAGTTAATTAATACCATAAAAAAAGGAACAGAATGTGATTATAGTATTATTAAAATTGCTGATTTTCCTGAAGAAAATACATCAATTTATGTACCAAGTTTAAAGGGATGGCTAGTATATCAAGAAAATTATAATAATGATGTTTATGAAGTAATTGGTGAAACCAAAACTTTACAAAAAGAAAAAGGTTATCTTGGTGAGGGATTATTTGGTGAAAGTATTCCTAGTAAAGATAAGGATAATCCAAGAAAAATAGAGAATGTTAACAATAATGATTTAGTATTAATTTGTGTTATTGGAGCGATTATTTTATCAGTAACTATTATTATTGTTATTAAGTTAGTTAATAAGAAAAAGAATAAATAGAGGTGTATCAATGAGAAAAATTAAATATTTTTTATTAATGTTATTATCGATTGTTATTATCGATGTTAAAGCTGAAAAAGTTGATTATTATTTAAGTACGAAAGATTTAAATTATAACTATTTAAATAGTGCAAGTCAAAAAGTTACGAATGTTAAAAGAGGAGATTATATTTATGTAACATCTGTTATTAATAGTAAGGATGAACAAAATCTTCAAATTAAAAATGGTAAATTAACTATACGATGGGAAAATGATTTCTTAAAATTAGTTAATTATGATAGTGATAAACCATATAGTTTAAGTAATAGTGATTATCAAATTACAGTTAGCGATGTAGTGCAAAGTACTAATAAAATAACTCTTAATTATACATGTAATGATGTGATTAAAAGTGGTAGTAATCGTCTTATTGCCTTTAAGTTTCAAGTTCTTGATAGTGCTAATGTAGGTAATACTAAAATATATGAAATGGATGGCGAAGATGCTATTACATGTCAAAATGGTGAAGAAACTAGTAATTGTGCTAATAGTTTATATACGGAATTAAAATATTTCATAGAAAGCTCTGATACTAATACATTATCTGCTATTAAGTTAGATGGTCATGCATTAAATAATTTTAAAGAAGATATTAAAACTTATGATGTTAATGTTGAAGGAAAACAAGATAAGATAACTATTGAAGCGGTAAAGAAAGATGAACGTTCATCACTTGGAGGAGATCTTGGTACTAAAGAATTAGCATATGGAACTAATACTTTTAAAATACAAGTAACAAGTGAATCAGGAAACGATAATACTTATATTTTAAATATTAAAAGACCTGATAATCGTAGTTCAGAAAATACTTTAAGTTCATTAAAATTATCAACAGGAATAATTAATTTTAAACCAGAAGTTAATGAATATAATGTAACTTTAACTAATGATATTGAAAAAGTAACCATAACGTCATCTCTAAAAGATGAAAAAGCTAAGTATGAAGTTGATTATACAAAAAAAGATATTAATCTTGTTGAAGGAATTAATAAAGTACAAATAAAAGTAATTGCGGAAAATGGTGATGAAAATATTTATACTTTAAATATTACAAGAGAATTAAGTAGCAATAATACCTTAAAAGAAATTACCGTTAATGGAACTAAATTAGATATTAAAGAAAATGAATTTTATTATTCTTATGAAGTAGAAAATGATATAACCAAAGTTGATGTAAGTGTTAAAGCAACTAATGAAAAAGCTCAAGTTGATGTTGATAAATTAGATACTTTAGAAGAAGGAGAAAATGAAATTGGTATTGTAGTAACGGCTCCTAATGGTAATGCGGTATCATATAATTTAACAATAATAAGAAAGAAATCTTTATCAAATAATGCTAATTTAAAAGATTTACAAGTAACAGGATATAAACTTAATTTTAATAGTGAGACAAAATATTATACTTTACAAATAAAGGATGAAGATAAGTTAGACATTAAAACAACTTTGGAAGATGAAAAAAGTGAAGTAACCATAGAAGGTAATAAGAATTTAATAAATGGTTCGGTTATTAAGGTAAATGTCAAAGCCGAAGATGGAACAATAACTAGATATTTTATTAATATTGAGAAAAAAGGTAAAGGAAATATTCTTTTCTGGATAGTTATTTTAATTCTAGCTATTGTAATGATTTCTATAATAACTTTATTAGTTATGAAGAAAAATGATAAAAAGAAAAAAGATGTTTTTGAAGATAATGATGAATTAAAAAAAGAAAAAGAAGAGAATAACAATATTATTAATGATAGTGAAACAATGGTTAATAATAATTTAACAAGTATTGAAAAAAACATTATTAAAGATAATCTTGAAGTAAAAGAAGAAAATGGTAATGAAATAAATAGTGAAAATAAAGAAGTAACCGTTGATACTAAAAATGAAGTAGATAATATTGATGTCATTGATGATGTTGATGAAGAAAAGAAAGTATTGGATAATAATGAATAATTGAAAATTCTAAATTAATTTTTAGAATTTTCTTAATGTTAAAATGTCTTTTATAGTAAAGTTAATTGTATAAGAAAATGATAAATGATAAAATGATTTAGTGAGGTAGTAGAGATGTATGATGTTATAATTGTTGGCGCTGGTCCAGCAGGGTTGTTTGCAGCATATGAGTTAATTACAAAAAATGATAAATTAAAGGTATTATTGCTTGATCAAGGTAAGTTTGCCGAAAATCGTGTTTGTCCGATGAATAAATTTGGAACAAATTGTAAAAACTGTAATCCATGTGGTATTTTATCGGGATTTGGAGGAGCTGGAACATTTTCTGATGGTAAACTTAATTATGTTGCTAAATTAGGAAAAAGTGATTTGTATAAATATATGTCAAGTGATGATGCCGAAAAACTATTGAATGATACGGAAGAAATCTTTAATTTCTTTGGGATGGATAGTGATGTTTATCCAACTAATATGGAAGAAGCGAAAAGAATTGAAAAACAAGTGGCTCTAACAGGCGCAAAACTTCTTTTAATTAAACAAAAACATTTAGGTAGTGATAATTTACCAGGTTATATTACAGGTATTACTAATTTCTTAAAAGAAAAAGGTGTTGAATTAGTTGAAAGTATTACTGTTCGTGATATCGTTGATGAAAAGAAAAAGATTACCTGTTTATGTAAAAAAGGAAGAGAAGAAATAGAATATCAAGGTAAAAATGTTATTGTAGCCCCTGGTCGTACAGGAGCGAAATGGATTCAAGCTTTAGCAGATAAATATCAAATACCTTATTTATCACAAAGTATTGAAATAGGTGTTCGTGTAGAAGTAAGACGTGAATTATTAGAAGATTTATGTAGTGTTATTTATGATCCATCAATTTTTATTAAAACAAAAACATATGGTGATGAAATAAGGACATTTTGTACTAATCCTGGAGGATATGTTACGAAAGAAAATTATTATGGTTATATTTGTGTTAATGGCCATGCTCTAAAAAATGTTAAATCAAATAATAGTAATTTTGCATTTATATCAAAAATTAATTTAACAGAACCAGTTACGAATACTCGTGAATATGGGGAATGTATTGCGAAAATTGCTAATTGTTTAGGAGATTCAAAGCCTATTTTACAAACATTAGGGGACTTGAAGAAATTTCGAAGAACAAGAGATAGTCGTCTTAGTAAATTATTTATTACCCCAACTCTTAAAGATGTAGTTCCTGGGGATTTAGCCCTTGTTATGCCTCATCGTATTATTACCAATATCTTAGATGGTTTAGAAGCCCTTGATCGAATTATCCCCGGGGTTAATAATGATGAAACACTTCTTTATGGACCAGAGATTAAATTCTTTTCTAATGAAATTGAAACAGATAATAAATTTAAGGCAAAAGAACATAATATCTATTTTATTGGAGATGGTGCTGGTAAAGCTGGTAATATTGTTATTGCCGCTGCAACTGGTCTTATATCAGCAAGAGATATCTTAGAAAGAAGTAAATAATGGATTATTATTATAACGAAATTGATAAATTACAGGATGAATTTCATGAAGTAATGCATGATTATCCTTTATTTCAAGAAATGATTGATAAAATCTTTGATAAAGATATTAAAGAAATAAATGAATTATTAGATAAAAATGATGAATTTTATTTAAAGAAAGCAATTAGTAAATTAAAAGACATTATTGATTATGTTAAGAAGACTAGTAAGGAAATTGATAAAGAATATGATAAATTCGATAAATTAGCAAGAACATGGGAGAAAATAAAGTTTGTGAATGTAGAACAATCTTTTCTTGATAATTTAAATAGTAAAATTAATAAAGCAAATGAATTGATTAAAAGTCATGATTTAAAAGATATTATAGAAGCGAATAACATAATGGAAAAGATAATTAAAGAAGTAAGGAGCTAGAAAGCTCTTTTTCTATGCCATAATTTATATTTGATAGGAGTAACAAAGAAGAAAAATAAATATTTGTTATTGACTTCTCTTAGCATATTATGGTATCATTTTTTTAGTTAGAGTTACTTGCTAATTGCTCGCTAATTAAATTTAGGTCGATAATTTATATCTTAGGCAAGAAAGATATATCTATTCGGGCATGCCACTTGGTAATATTATTTATTACTTAAGCAAAGTGGGATGCCCTTTTTCTATTCTATTCAAAGGGAGGTAATATAAATGAATGATTTAGAAATAAGTAATAATACTACTTTTGAAAGTATTAAACATATTGATGAAGAGGGGAGAGAGTATTGGTATGCTAGAGAATTAATGCCATTATTAGAATATACCAAATGGCAAAATTTTAGTAAAGTAATTGATAAAGCTAAGATTGCTTGTGAACAAAGTAATAATAGCATATTAGAACAGTTTACTGATGTCAGTAAACCGATAAAAGGAGGTAATGGCAATATTCAAACTTCAATTGATTATAAGTTGACTCGCTATGCTTGTTATTTAATTGCACAAAATGGTGATAGTAGGAAAAAAGTTATTGCTGAGGCGCAAACATATTTTGCAGTTCAGACACGAAAACAAGAATTAAGTGAAAAAGAATATATGCTATTAACAGAAGATGAAAAAAGATTTTATCAAAGAGAATTAACTAGAAAAGGTAATTACTCGCTAAATCAAACTGCTCGTAAAGTTGGTGTTAAAAATTTTGATCAGTTTCATAATTATGGATATAAAGGACTATATAATGGTGAAACGGCGGATGATATTGCTAAAAGAAAAGGATTAAGATATCGTGAAGATATTCTTGATAATATGGGGAGTGATGAATTAATTGTAAATCTTTTTAGAATTTCACAAACAGAACAAAAATTAAAGAAAAATAATATCCAAGGGGAAAATAATGCAAATCAAACACATTATGAGGTTGGTAAAAAAGTAAGACGTGCTATTGCAGATATTGGCGGAACTATGCCAGAAGAATTACCAACCCCGGAAAAGAGTCTAAAAGTATTAGAAAAAGAAAGTAAAAAGAAATTAACTAATAAAAATATAATCAAATAGGATAAATAAGTTCAATTGATAAAAGTACTTGATATTAATCATTTTATGTGCTATTATTAATACTGTTAAAAATCTTTTTGAAGACATTTGTAAATATTTTTTGTAGTCATTTATTAAAATTAAAGAGTGTTTATCAAAGTAATTTATTGTAAATTATAGATTTTTTAATATGTAGAAAGAAGGAATGAATTTGAGTAAAATTAAAATTTTTGCTCTTGGTGGTTTAAATGAAGACGGTAAAAACATGTATGTTGTTAGTGTTGATAATGATATCTTTGTTTTTGATGCAGGTTTAAAGTATCCAAGAGATAGGATGTTAGGGATTGATTATATCATACCTAATTATGATTATTTAAAAAAGAATTATAAGAATATTAAGGGAATTTTTATAACACATGGACATGAAAGTAATATGGGAGCTTTATCAGATATTTTATCGGATATGCCTAATGTAGCGATTTATGCATCTCATTTTACAATGGAAATAATTCGTATGCAGTTCAAAGCTGACAAAATTGAGAAAGCAAATTTACATGAAATTAAAGCTTATTATAAATTAGAATTTGGGGATATTAGTATTTATCCTATTAGTGTAAGTCATTCTATTCCCGATAGTTTATGTTATGTTTTAAATACCAAAGATGGGGCGATTGTTTATACTGGAGATTTTATCTTTGATCCTGGTATGCAAGGACATTATAGTATGGATATTGGAAAACTTGCTTATGTGGGAAAACAAGGAGTATTATGCTTATTAAATGAAAGTTTATATGCAAATCATAAGGGATATACGAGTCCTAATCATCGTGTTAATCATTTTATTCGTGAACAATTTAATTTATATCCAGGAAGATTTATTATGAGTGTTTTACCTGCACATATCTTTCGTCTTCAAGAAATCTTTGATGAAGTATCTAGTACTAATCGTAAGATTGTGGTTATGGGAAAACCTTTGCAAGACTTAATTAACATGTGTTTAAGTAGTCATTATTTAAGTATTAATCCTGCTAAAATAGGAGATCTTAGTAACATTAATGATAAAGGTGTCGTTATCTTAATTAGTGATGGTAAAGAAAAACCATATGCTAATATTGAACGAATTATTAAAGGTAATGATAAATATATTAAAGTTAATGAATCAGATACTATCTTTATTACGGAACCTATGTATTTAGGTATTGAAAAAAGAATGGTAACGATTATGGATGAAATTGCCAAAATGAATCTTAATGTTATTAGTTTATCAAATAAAAAACATTTATTAGAACATCCATCAAGAGAAGATTTGATGTTAATGATTAATTTAATGAGTCCAAAGTATTATTTTCCTATTAAAGGAGAATACAAGGAACAATATCGTAATGCCGAAATTGCAGGGAAATGTGGTCTTAAAAAGGAGAATATTATTTTAAAACAAAATGGTGATGTTGTAACTTTTGTTAATGGAGAATTAATTAATAATGGTGAACATGTTGATGTAGATGAGATATTAATTGATGGTAAAAGTTCTGATGATATTGGAGAACTTGTTCTAAAAGACCGTGAAATGCTTGCCGAAAATGGTATTGTTATTGTTTGTGCTACTTTAAATAAAGAAACGAAAGAGATAATCTCTGGTCCACAAGTATTAACAAGAGGATTTATCTTTGTAAGAGATAATATGGATATTGTTAAAGAAAGTGAAGTTGTATCTTTACAAGTAATTAAAAATAGTATTACCAAAGGTGATAAAGTAGACTATAATTTAATTAAACAAGAAATACGGGAAAAATTAGGAAAATACTTTTATCAAGAAACAGATAGTAAACCAATTATCATTACCGTTATTCAAGAAGTATAAAAGCATTGATAATGTCAATGTTCTTTTTTCTTTTTAAAATTTATGATATTATTATAGGGAAGATATAAAAAAAGAAGGTGATTATTATGAATCAAGATAAACTAAATGAATTACAAAATAAATTAGATATTGTAACGGTTATTTCTAATTATATTCCTCTTACCAAAAAAGGACGTAATTACTTTGGTGTTTGTCCTTTTCATGATGATCATAAACCAAGTCTTTCTGTATCACCAGATAAACAAATATATAAATGTTTTGTTTGTGGTGAAGGTGGTAATTCCTTTGATTTTGTTAAAAATTATGAACATGTTAGTTTTATAGAAGCTGTTAATATTCTTGCTAAATCTGTTGGTATGGATATGGGAATAACTTCAAAACAAGAAGATGATAAATATCAAAAATATTATGAGATTATGGATATTGCTAATAAGTTTTATCAAAATAATTTAGTAAGTACGGAAGGTGTGAAAGCCAGAGAATATTTAGAAAAAAGACATTTAACCAAAGAGATTATTAATGAATTTGGTATTGGTTTATCACTTAGTAAACCAGATATGTTAACCAATCTTTTAGTTAATAAAGGGCATTCTTTGGAAGAACTTAATTTAATTGATTTATCAAGTACGAATCATGATAGTTATATTAATCGAATTATGTTTCCTTTGCATAATAAAGATGGTAAGGTAATCGGCTTTTCCGGAAGAATTTATGATAATAGTGATTTAAATAAATATCAAAATACCAAAGAAACACCTATTTTTAAGAAAAGAGAGAATTTATATAATTACCATCGTGCAAAAGAAGAAATTAGAAAAAAGAAATACGTTATTGTTATGGAAGGTTTTATGGCTGTTATAAGATCTTTCACGATTGGGGTAACTAATTGTATTGCCACCATGGGAACTGCTTTATCTAATGAACAAGCATCCTTTATTAAAAAATTAAGTAATGCTATTTATTTATGTTATGATGGTGATGAAGCAGGGAAGAAAGCAACATTAAAGTCAGGGGATGTTTTTACATCAATGGGGGCAAAAGTATATGTTGTTTCCCTAAATGATGGATTAGATCCGGATGATTATATTTTAAAATATGGGGAAAATAGTTTTAAAGAATTAATTGATAATGCGATTCCTTATAACGAATATAAAATAAAGGCTTTAAAGAAAAATTATAATTTAAATGATGTTGATGATAAAACCAATTACGTTAATAAAGTTTTAGATGAAATTGTTAAAGAAAAAGATGAAATTAAATGCGAAATAATGTTAAAAAATCTTGCAAATGATACTAATGTATGGTATAATACCTTGGAAAAAAAGTTAATTGAACTACGAGCAAGCGATAAAATGGTAGTGAAAAAGGAAGATTTAGTCGTTAAAAAAGACAAAAAAGATGGTTTTAATAAGGCGATGGAATCACTTATTTATTATTCGCTTAATTATACTCGAGCAATTACTTTAATTGATAATAGTAATGTATATATACCAAATAAAGAAATAAGAATACTTTTTAATGAAATTGTTTCTTATTATAATCAATATGGTGAAATTAGTGAAGCTAGTTTTTATACATTATTAAATCAAAAAGAAGAAAAAAGTCTAATGGAAGTACTTAAAAAAATACTTTCGAATGATTATCCAGAAATAATTGATGATAATCAAGTTAATGAATGTTTGATTGCAATAAAGAATTATAATATAGCTCTTGAAATTAGAAAATTAGAGAAAGAAATAAAGGAAGAAAGTAGTCTTGAGCGTCAAATGAAATTAATGGAAGAAGTAAGAGTACTGAAAATGAAAGAGGGAAAATCATGGTAAATGAAGTTAGAACTATTGAAGAAAGAAAAGAGTCATTAATAGAACTTGGAAAGCAAAAAGGTTATGTAACTTATGAACAAATTGCTGATGAGTTAAAAGGACTTGAACTAGATTCTGATACATTAGATGATTTATACAATACATTTTTAAATAACCATATTCAAATTGTTTCAGAAGAAGGATTAAATGATGGTGATGATGAAGGTGATGAATCACCAGAAAAAATCTTAGAAGATTTAACGAATTCTGATGATATTAAAATAACTGATCCTGTTAGAATGTATCTAAAGGAAATTGGACGTATTAATCTTTTATCAAGTGATGATGAATATGAATATGCCCTACAAGCAGAACAAGGTGATGAATACGCTAAAAGAATGCTTGCAGAAAGTAATTTGCGTCTTGTTGTAAGTATTGCAAAACGTTATGTAGGACGTGGAATGTTATTTCTTGATTTAATTCAAGAAGGTAATATTGGTTTAATGAAAGCAGTAGAAAAATTTGATCCTGCTAAAGGATACAAATTCTCAACTTATGCTACTTGGTGGATAAGACAAGCGATAACTCGTGCGATTGCGGATCAAGCAAGAACAATAAGAATACCAGTTCATATGGTTGAAACAATTAATAAACTTGCTCGTATTCAAAGACAATTAACACAAGAATTAAATCGTGAACCAACCGAAGAAGAACTTGCTAAGAAAATAGGTTTATCAGTAGAGAAGGTTCGTGAAGTATATAAAATAAGTCAAGACCCAGTAAGTCTTGAAACACCTATTGGTGAAGAAGATGATACCCATTTAGGAGATTTCATAAGAGATGAGAGAAGTATGTCTCCTGAAGAATATACAACGATTGAAATGTTAAAAGAAGAATTATCCGGTGTTTTATTAACTTTAACCGAAAGAGAAGAGAAAGTACTTCGTCTTCGTTTTGGACTTGATGATGGACAATGTAGAACACTAGAGGAAGTTGGACAAGTCTTTAATGTTACAAGAGAACGTATAAGACAAATTGAAGCGAAAGCCTTACGTAAATTAAGACATCCAAGTCGTAGTCGTAAATTAAAGGATTTTTTAACTGATTAATGAAAACAATATTAAATAAGCGCTTAAGTACAATAAGCGCTTTTATAAATTCAAATGACAAAGTAATTGATATTGGTTGTGATCATGGATTATTAGGAATTGACCTAGTACTTCATAAAAATGTTTTAAAAATGATTAGTAGTGATATTAATAGTGGACCTCTTCAAAAAGCCTTGGAAAATAATAAAAAATATCATGTAGAAGATAAAATTCTTTTAAAACAAGGTAACGGACTAGAAACAATTGATGATGAAATAGATACGATAGTAATATCTGGTATGGGAGGAATAACAATTACTAATATTTTAAAAGATATCAAAAAATATCCTCATATCAAAAAGATAATTATTTCACCAAATAATGACTTTCCTTTAACACGAAAAGAAATAGCAAAACATGGTTTTAAATTAGATAATGAAGTAATGGTTTATGAAAAAGAAAAATATTATTTAGTAAGTTGTTATCTTAAAGGAAAAGATAACATTAATTATTATTTTGGTAAACTTAATTTCCAAGATGAAATCGTAAAAAATTATTATCAAGAAATCTATAATACCAATAAAAAGATATTATCGAATTTATCATTAAAGAATAAACTAAAAAGAGTTAATTTAATGATAGAGAATATTAAAATAAGAAAAAGAAGATAGGCTGTTAATTACTGTCTTCTTTTCTTAATATCAGAAAGTTCTAATATATAATCAGCTGATACTTTATAATATTTTGATAAAGTTATTAGTATTTCAATAGGAATACTTCTTTTACCTAATTCATACTCACTATAATATTGTTGGGATATATTAAGAAGTTCTGCAATATCCTTTTGTTTTAAATCATGATCTTCTCGTAAATCTTTTAATCTTTTTAAATACATATTAATTACCTCACTAATAAAAATTTATCAGAAATAATATAAAATATTTTAACATACAATAAATATCGTGTATAATATATTTATAAAAGATATGAGGTATTTATGTATTTTGGACTTGTTTTAAATCATAATCTTTTCTTAATTCTTTAATTTTATTAATCAACTTTACACCTCATGTAAATTCATTGTATAAAAATGAAATTATTTATTGACTTAATATAAGAAAAGCGTATATAATTTTTAGTGTAGAGGGAAATAGGTTTGAATGTTTTGTTTTGAAGATGAAAGAGGTATATTATGGAACAAAGTAATAAAAAGAAAAAAACTTTATTTATGGTATTAGGACTACTTATGTTGGTTAGTACTTTAGTAGGAGTATCAATAGCCTTCTTCAACTATACAAGAACCGGTAGTCCTAATAGTATTGCGGTAGGGAATATCTATTTTAATAGTAATTATACGGCAGTAACATTAGAAAATGTCTTTCCAATTGATAAAGCAAATGTTTTAACTGATACAGATAATGTTATGACAATTAATGTTTCTATTCAAGGAAACACAAGTTATCCTGGAGGAATTGATTATAAAGTAACGGCAAGTAATGTTAGAATAACGACTAATGGAAAAAATATTCCCTTAAGTGTTAATGTAACAAGTAGTGATTTACCTAATAATTCAGTTACATTATATTCATATGAAGATGGTACAATCCTTCAAAATGATTCAGAATTTGCTGTAGGTCATATTCCACCAAATACGAATGTTAATGGAACAATTACTTTAAGAGTTTATATTGATGGTAATCAAGTAGCCGTAAGTGATACCTATGATGGAACAGAATCAGATAATATGGGTACAACAAGTGATTGGGTAAGAGGAAGAACAGTATTAACAACTACTGAATGGAATGCTTTACAAACATCTGGAATTGGTTTTAGTGTTAAAGTATCTGCTGATGAAGGAGTATATGATTCAAATGCTGTCGGCTATCTAACTTATAATAAAAATCAGTTATTAGGAAGTACACCATTACGACAAGCATTAAAAGGAGATGGAACTGATACCATAACCGCATCTCTTGATGTTCCTAACTTTAGAGGATGGAGTACTACACCAGATGGGGAAGTTGAATATAAATTAGGAGATACCATTAACTTTAATAGTGATACAACTTTGTATGCTGTAATAAAAAAACAATCAGGCTCAGAAAAAGTATTAGAAGCTATCAATGAGCATGCAACAGGTACATGTCAAAACATTAAATATGTTGAAGATGAAATAACTTATTTCTCAGGAACCAAGGATTGTATCAACTTTAACTATGTATGGTATTCAGGTAAACTATGGCGAATAACAGCTATATATCCTGATGGAACAATGAAGTTAATTACTGAAAATAATATCACATTAATTGCATTTAATGAATCAGGACAAGTTAATTTCTATACTGATGAAAATACCACATCATATATGTATCAATGGTTAAATGAAGATTTTTATGATACTTTATATCAACCAAGCAATTTTATTGATACAACGAAGAGGTGGAATGCTACAATGCCAGCAAATACCACAATAAGCACGAAACCATTAGAAAATAATATGGTAACTGCTAATGTAGGATTACTTAATAGTTATGAATATTATAATAGTTATCGTTGTATAGGAAGTACTGCTTGTACAGGCTCAACTCGTGGTACAGGATATCTTAATATAGGATATTTTTGGTGGCTATTAAATCCATATAATACCTCGAAAGTCTGGAGCGTGTACTACGGTGGCAACGGCGACTACGACAATCCGGCTAGCGCGTTCGGTGTTCGCCCTACTATTTATCTAAAATCTGGATTGGAATTCACCGGAGTCGGAACACGTGATAACCCATATAAAATAGTAGGGGATAAAGATATAGGAAAAACTAACGACTTAATAAATACAAGATTAAGTGGCGAATATGTAAAACTTGTAAATGATGAAAATGAACAAGTATTTAGAATAATTGGAGTAGAAGATAATAAAACCAAAATAATTGCAATGGATTATGCAGATAATAAAGGAACACGAAAATTCGCAACAAGTACAGGTACTGCTAGTACATTATGGGGAAGTGGTACAACAATAGGTACAGATACATGGTATGAATATTTAAATAGAGTAGATAATAGTGATATTAGTAATACTGGTTATTATGATAAGTTAGTAAAAACGTATGGTGAATTATTTACAAGTGGCACATACTATCTAGGAACAAGTGGTTATAATAATTATAAATTATCAGTATGTGCAAATACAACTAGTGGGAATACAAAAGTATGTGATGAAACAAGTCAGACTGGTACATTTAATATAGGGTTGCCAAGGTATGGCGAGATGTTTGCAACACAACAGGCAGGAGGTAGTTCTAATTCAATTAGTATGTGGTTAATGAATAGATATTCAACCTCGAACGTCTTGCTCGTGCACATCCGTGGCTACGGCGACATCGGCAGTCCGACTAACGCGAGCGGTGGTCGCCCTACACTTCATCTAAAATCTATGGTTAAAATACTTTCTGGATCTGGAACAGAAAGTGATCCGTATGTAGTGGGATTATAAAACAACAGGATATACCATTATTCCCCATAGGGTTTTCTAAACCCTATGGGGATTTCAATAATGTAAATAAGTGTCAAATATGGAATGCGTCCCGAATTATATGATATAATAAATAATGTCAAGTGATTGATAGGTGTATAATGAAGGAACCTCGAACGTCTGGAACGTGAACAACAATGGCAACGGCAACAATCCGACTAACGCGAACGGTGATCGCCCTAGAGCTTATAAAAACTAATTAGTTAGGTATTGTTAGTTAACTATAAAAGATTATAAACAAACTATATTCCTTGTACATAGTACTAAAACAATAAATGGAGATGTTACAATTGGATATTCTGAAAGTAACTAGATACTCGCATTAATTTATGTGAAAAACTGCAAATGGTATGCAGTTTTTTTAGAAAAAATATTGACTTATTATATATAAAACATTTATAATTTAGTTATAAAGTAAAAGATAGAATAGTAATTTGTTCAAATGATGAAAGAGGTATATTATGGAACAAAGTAATAAAAAGAAAAAAATATTAATTATAGTATTAGGGATATTTATGTTGGTTAGTACCTTAGTAGGAGTATCAATCGCATTCTTCAACTATACAAGAACAGGAAGTCCTAATAGTATTGCGGTAGGGAATATCTATTTTAATAGTAATTATACAGCAGTAACATTAGAAAATGTCTTTCCAATTGATAAAGGAGATATTTTAACTGATACTAATAATGTTATGACAGTTAATGTATCTATTCAAGGAAACACAAGTTATCCTGGAGGAATTGATTTTAAAGTAACTGCTAGTAATGTCAGAATAACTACTAATGGAAAATCTATTCCATTAAGTGTTAATGTAACAAGTAGTGATTTACCAGCAAATTCAGTTACATTATATTCATATGAAGATGGAACAATCCTTCAAAATGACAGTGAATTTGCTGTAGGTCATATTCCACCAAACACTAACGTCAATGGAACAATTACTTTAAGAGTTTATATTGATGGTGATTTAGTAGCTATAAGCGATACTTACGATGGAACAGAATCAGATAATATGGGTACAACAAGTGATTGGGTTGATGGAAGAACCGTATTAACAACTACTGAATG
>CADCJQ010000003.1 GCA_902801795.1 uncultured Erysipelotrichaceae bacterium | reverse complement strand
GATTAATAAAGTAAAAAGTTATATTCATCGACCTACTAAAGGATATCCCCTTGATGTTGATACAATTGTATCTGAAGAAGGATATGGTGCTAATCCATACATTGAAACAACTAAAAAATTAATTTTAGTTAATGCCCCTGGACCAGGTAGTGGAAAACTCGCAACTTGCCTTTCTCAACTATATCATGAACATAAACGTGGAATTAATGCCGGCTATGCCAAATATGAAACCTTTCCTGTTTGGAATTTAGATCTTAATCATCCAGTTAACGTTGCTTATGAAGCGGCTACTGCTGACTTGCATGATATTAATATGATTGATCCCTTTCATTTAGAAAAATATAATATTAAAGCAATTAACTATAATCGTGATATTGAACTATTTCCTGTACTAAAATCTATTCTTAATAAAATAACGGGAAAAGATATCTATTATTCTCCTACTGATATGGGCGTTAACATGATAGGTAATTGTGTAATTAGTAATGAAGTATTAGAAGATGCTGGAAAAAAAGAAATTATAAGAAGATACTATAATGAAATGAAAGCTTATAAATTAGGTCTTTCCTCAATTGAAATACCAAATCGTATTAAAGTATTAATGGAAAAATTAAAAATTGATGGTGATTACTTTGATATTATTCCAGTAGCCCAAAAGAAATCTGAAGAAAAAAATAGTCATATTGTTGCTATTAAACTAGAAAATGATAAAATAATTACTGGTAAAGAAACCGAATTATTAAGTGCCAGTGCAAGTTGCATTATAAATGCTATTAAAACGCTTTCAGATATTCCAGATAATATAAAGTTATTACCTAAAAATATTTTAGAACCTATTAAAAAAATTAAAAATAATGATTTACATGATAATAGTAAAAGATTAGAATTATCAGAAGTATTAATTGCATTATCTATTTGTTCAGTAACTAATCCTACTGTTGAAAATGCCTTAAATAAATTAAAAGACTTAAGTATGTGTGATGCTTATGCAACATATATTATTTCAGAAAATGAACTTAAAACATTAAAAAAACTAGATATTAATGTTATTTGTGAACCAAAATATTATTCTGATAATGATTTTATTTATTAAAAAATACCTTAAAGCTATTCTTTTAAACACATTTACAGTATTTAATATATCAAAACTCCCTGCTTGCTTTCACGCAATCTGGGAGTTTTTCTTTTCTTTCTTTTCGTTATATTTTATCCGTGCCCCAAAAGGATTTTCAGGGCACTCCTCTCTCTATCTTTTTTCTGGGCTACTCTTCGTGGTGCATGGAACAACTTCACTATTCTGCTATTTTTACCACATATGGTTTCAAAGTTGTTCCCTCTCCTCCATCTTCAAACTCTGTTCCAAGTTTAAGTGAAACGACGGGACGAAGACCGTAACTGTAACGCACGCCGTCGCCGCTCAAGTAGCCATAGCTGCGCACATCGAACCCGATGGCGCGGTCGTTGTCGAAGCCGTAAGGCGACAAAGACCAGTAATAATTTCCCGTATATAAATAATATGTATTGTTTGTTGTACCACCATTTCCTGATGCCCCTGCTAAGATTATTTCATCTGCTGTTAATAAGCCTACTGGATATTTTAATTTCGCTTCTTGGTTACTTACACTAAATCTGTCTGTTACATTCTCACATTCCATACTTGGTATATTTGTTGTACTATACCAATTACTATTATATGCTCTATCATTTGAACCAAAATATAAATATGTTGACAAGCTTTCGCCACTTGGATTCCATCCACTTTGTGTATATGTACTTGAACTTCCTACTGTCCTATAGCTTCTATTATTACAATATATTGTATCTTCTAAATATTCTTGGTAATTTATTTTACTTGCATCTAATTCATTGGTTAAATTTGTTTTAAACCAATTTTCTATCTCTGTTTTGGCTTTTGAATCCGTTGTATTTAATACATAACTTGCATTTTTTGCTTTCGTGGTGGATGAGCCATTGCCAGTCATTTTATATAAAGCATCTTCTATTGTATCTCCATTTGTTAGTGTTATATAGTAATAACTTGAACCACTATTATAGTAATAATATCTTACACTTGAACAACTGCTTGTACTTGCCGTTCCACACGTATAATGATGATTTGCATCAAGTGTTGTATTTGTCGATGCACTACCAGCTGTATCTTCTATTACTAAGTAATTTGTTCCATCCCATTCTACTGCTTTTCCAAATATCGAATTACTTGCTGCTGCTCCACTTGAATATGTATATCTTTGATTATACATATACCCAACATATGCTGGACTATTATATGAAGTGTTAAATGCACTTGACGATATTATTCTGTCATTATGAGCTATATTTTCACATGTTTTTCCATCTCCTGTTGCCACACCGTTATAAATCATCTTTATTCCACCGGTATCTGTTGTTCTTACCATTTGCCAACAAAAACCTCCAAAGATAACGTTATTATCAGTTACTGCTCCTCGATAATAATAAATTGGATTTACATTGCTTTCTGTTCCAGGTAAAATATATAATCCTTGTCCATTTGTTGAACTTGATATATAAGCAAAATTAATTTGCGTTGTTGTATTGACATTTTTCTTTATTGTATTAAATGCACTAGGTTCTTCTACCCATATTCCTTGATTGGCTTCTACTTTTACTTGGAAAGATACTCCACTACTTTGTAGGGCATTCCATTCTGCTGTTGTAAATACTGTCTTTCCTTCACCTAAACTTGCAGGTGTTCCGTTGGTTTCTGTTGGTTCTTCTCCATTATTGTAGGTATCACTTATTAAGATTTTATTTTTATCTAAATAGGCTTTTATAGTTATACTTCCATCTATTCCTTCAGCTGTTCCTACTGGATTATTGGATTTAATATATCCTACTAATAACATTTGGTTTCCTTCTAATGTTTCTCCTACTATCTTTTTATAAATAGTAGCATTTTTAGAGTTTCTAGCTGTCCAATAACTATCACTAGATGTTCCTAAAGAATTAATAGTTACATCTAAACTTATTGGTAATACTTTTCCATTGGTTGTAACTGGAGTTTACTGTACTAATAAGGTATTCTACTCCTTCACTATAATCAGTATCTCCTTCTATTTCAATTGTTAATGTTCCAACTTTTGTATTATCATTCATATCACTGGTATTAGTTGGATCTATTGGAAATAGATTTGTTAAATTAATTGTATTTGTTTGTCTTGATACAAAGGACATTCTTCCTACTTTTAAAGTGTTTCCACTTCCCGTTCTTGTATAGTTAAAGAACGCATACGTTAGTCCTCCTACTACACTTATTAAAGCAATTAATCCTATTATTATTAGAATATTTTGCTTTTTATTATTTTTTCTTTCTTCATTTATCATCTTTACTTCCTCCTTTTCTTATTTATTCATGATAAACTTTCTAAAACATAAATTCTCTATTTACGAATCATCATAATATTTAGGTAGAATTATCCATGTATGTATATTTAAGCGTACGATTGCTATTTAAATTTATCAATACTTTTTTCATCTTTTTAACAAATTTTTCATCAATCATCTTATTACCTCTACACTACATTTTAATTTTACTAATTTTATAGTAGAAAGTCAATTATTATAGTAGAAAGTCAATTATTTTTTTCATTTTATTTATTTTAATTATTTTTTGTTGTATACTTATATTAAAGGAGGAAAGATGAAAAAGTTAGTTTGTGAATTTACAGGAACAATGATGCTTACCCTACTTGCTTGTGGTGTAGCTGTTGCTACTGGAGTTAATTATGTTGGAACTGCGCTTGCCTTTGGTTTAGTTATTGTTGCAATGGCTTATTCTATTGGTAATGTATCTGGTTGTCATATTAACCCAGCAGTATCACTTGGAATGGCACTAACAGGAAAAATGACATGGAACGAATTTATTAAATACGTTATTGCTCAAATCCTTGGCGCTATCGCAGGTAGTGCACTTCTTGGTGCTATTCTAGGAAGTTTTTCTAGTCTAGGTGCTAACGGATATGATGGCAACTCTGTTACTGTATGGACCGCTTTAATTGTTGAAGTAGTATTAACATTTGTTTTTGTACTTACAATTTTAGGTGTTACAGACAAAAAAGAAAATGGCCATGCAACCGGAATTATTATTGGTTTAACACTTACTTTAGTTCATTTATTTGGTTTACCATTTACAGGAACTTCTGTTAACCCCGCTCGTTCTATTGCACCAGCTATTTTCCAAGGCGGAGATGCACTATCACAAGTTTGGGTATTTATTCTTGCCCCTATGGTTGGTGCAGCAATTGCTGCTTACTTTTATAAGTACATTTTAAAAAATCGATAGAAATATCGATTTTTATTTTATCCACATATTTGTGATATTACCTTCATCTTTATAATTAAATAATTTAACAATAGAGAAATTTCCTTTGCTTGGCATGTTATTTTTTTCATATTTACTAACAACAACAGCATTAATATTACCAGTTGTTGCTTCCGCTACATAAATATAGTTATCATCAATACCAATAATTATTCCGATATGTTGAAAACTAGCATAACATGTATCTTGACAAGGTGTAAGTAAAAAATCCCCCACTTTTACTTTATTAAGAACCTCTCTAACTTTGAAAGTATTACTTTCGTTATAAGGAGTTACATCTAACCCATTCTGTGCAAAAGCCCATTTTATAAAGTTTGTACAGTCAATTCCTTGTATCCAGCCACTAACCATACATCCCCAACCATTACTTCCAATATTTAAACCAACTTTTTCATATTTGCCTAAGGAACTATCTACTTTTTTTGGTCCTAAATAAGGTACTTTATAATCTAATCCACCAACTAAAAATCTGGCTGCTTCAACAACCCCTGCACGTGTTCCATAACCAGCTTCGAAAATCACTTTTCGCATTAATTCTTCTAATCTTACTTTATCACTAGCATTATATGTATTACATTTCATAAACTCTTTTTGATTATTTTCATCATATTGAAAGTGATAAATCATCTCATCACTAATATTACAATCTAATACTTTTTTAGTTCCATTTTCTTTTGTAATAGTTACTTTTACATTTGAAAGATTATCATTATATACAAAGTTTTTTTCATTAATATTTTTCCCATCAATTTCCCATACATAACTATCACTACTTTCACTAGGAGTTACTTCTAATTGATATCCAATATTTTTCTTAATCGCCTTGCAAGCATAACCATTTAAATTATCAATGACTTCTACATACCTTACTAAAGTATTATGATAATTCTCATAATCTAGAGTGTAACTTATTTGTTGTTTTCCAATAACATATGGATTAATGTTTCCTGTAACTACTACACTATTATGTAAATCTTTTTCCTTACTCGTTTTAGCAGTGAAACCATCATCAATATAATTACTTCCATATTCTATGGTACTATTAATACTACCATTTAAATAGAAAAGAATAATTTCATCATCTTTCTTATCGAAAAATAATAAATATACACATACTATTATTACAGTCAATAAAGGAATAATAATCAAATACTTTTTATTCTTCAATCAAATCACCTACTTTTATTATAAATCAATAAATAAAAAAAAGAAAGTTAAAGGAATAAACAATATAAAAAAAATGCATATATTAAAAAGAAGGAGGATAAATGAAAAATAAAATTTTTACAATTATCTTTTTAATAGCGATTTTTCTTTTAGCATCTTTAGTTTTATTTAATAACCATGAAAAAAATAATGAATTAAGAAAAATTAAAGTTGCAGAAGTTGCTCATAGCATTTTCTACGCCCCACAATATGTTAGCTTACATAATGGTTATTTTGAAGAAGAAGGACTTGACGTTGAGATAATGTTAACACCTGGAGCAGATAAAGTAACGGCTGCTGTGTTATCAGGTGATGTTGATATTGGTTTTTCAGGAAGTGAAGCAACTATTTATATTTATAATGGTGGTGAAAAAGACTATTTAAAAACTTTTGCCCAATTAACTCAAAAAGATGGTAGTTTTATTGTTTCAAGAAACAAATTAGATAGTTTTGATTTAAATATGTTAAAAGGAAAATACTATATTGCAGGACGTGTTGGAGGTATGCCTTTTATGACGCTTCAATATATTCTTTCACAAAACAATATTAAAGAAGATGAATTAACACTTGATACTAGTATTGCTTTTGCTTCAATGCAAGGAGCGTTTATTGGCGGAACGGGAGACTTTGTAAGTTTATTTGAACCTAATGCAACCCAAGTAGAAAAGGAAGGATATGGCTATGTTGTAGCAAGTCTTGGAGAACTAGGTGGTGTTATTCCCTATACATCATATAGTGCTAAAACATCTTTTATTAATAATAATTCTAATGTTATAATAAAATTTACTAAAGCTATCCAAAAAGGACTTGATTTTGTTAATAATCACGATAGTAAAGAAATTGCTAAAATAATAGCTCCAGAATTTCCTGATACTAAATTAGAAGATTTAGAAACCGCAATAGAACAATATAAAAAAACGGATACGTGGCCAAGTACTACAGAATTTACAGAAGAATCATTTAATCACATGCAAGACATCATGATTAATGCTAAAGAATTAAAGAAGAAAGTTAATTTCAATGATTTAATTTATATACCAAAATAAAAAGACCATCGGTCTTTTTATTTATTTTCTAAATGGTACTTGTTGAGTAATACAATGAATATTTCCACCACCAAGTAATATTTCACGTGCATAAATAGGTTCAATATTACGATCTGGATATAATTCTTTTAACTTCTCAATTGCTAACTCGTCATGCTCATCACCAAATACAGGAAGAGCAACAAAACCATTTCCAGTATAATAGTTTACATATGATGCTGCCATACGGTCTCCTTCTTGTCTAGGAAGTGTTCCATCAACAGCATCTACTCCTTCACTTTCTTCTTGAGTAATAAGAATAGGCTTTTTAGGTATTAATAATTTATGAACTTTCAAATGTCTTCCTTTAGCATCAACTTCATTCGTTAAATAATCATATGCTTCTTTACTTCGAGCATATTGTGGATCATTTACGTCATCCGTCCATGCAAGGACAACTTCACCAGGTTTAACATAATTACACATATTATCAACATGACCATTAGTTTCATCATTATAAATACCTTTAGGTATCCATAGTACTTTATCAACATTTAAATATTCTTTTAAAATATTTTCAATCTCTTCTTTTGATTTATCAGGATTTCTTCCTGCTGATAATAAGCATTCTTCTGTAACAAGAAGAGTACCTTCACCATCAGTATGAATACTTCCTCCTTCTAAAACAAAATCATCCAAACGATATCTATCAGCATGCTCTAATTCGCACATTTTTTGAGCAATCATATCATCTTTATCCCAAGGAAAATATAAACCATCAACTAATCCTCCCCAAGCATTGAAACTCCAATCATCTGCTCGAAGATTCCCTTCATTATTAACTAAGAATGTTGCTCCACAATCACGAACCCAGGAGTCATTATTACTCATTTCAACAACTCTAATATAATCAGGTAACATTTCTCTAGCATTAGCATATTGCCATGAACTTACTAAAACTGTACATGGTTCATATTTACCAATAACAGAAGCTACTTCTACAAAAGTATTTTGAGCTGGTTTGCCACCAAGTCGCCAATTATCTGGTCTTTCAGGCCATATTATATAGGTTCCACTATGACGCTCAAATTCACCAGGCATACGATATCCATCCTTACGTGGTGTACTATTTTCAATTTTTTTCATATCTACTCCTTATTTATAAGATAGGGATTTCATAGAAATCCCTATTCTTAACTATTTCTTTTTTGTTTTAATTCTAGCTACAAGAATTTCCTCAATAACGAATGAAACAACAACACCTAGAATTAATGGTATATTATCTTGGAAATATTCCTTAGAGAAATCTCCAAAGATTGTAAAGATAACTCCTAAAACTAATATTACAAATGGTACTATAGCAGCAACTTTAATCATTACGTCACTACCAGGTACTTTATAAGGTCTTTCAATATTTTTATCTTGTTTACGAAGTTTTAAGAATGCTAGGAACATTGGAATATATCCAACTAATAAAGTAATCCAACTTAATTGGAAGAATAAACTAAACGATGCTTCAAAATCTTCACTAATAAAGCTAGCTACTACACCACCTATACATATTAATGAAGCAACAACACCATTAATAATAGCTGATTTATAAGGAACACCTTCTTCATTTACTGGAGTAAACATTTTTGGCATTGAACCATCTTCTGCTGCATATTTTGCAACTTCATTAACTCCAAATGACCATGATGCAATATTAGCAATAAATGTATAAATAAACATACATCCGGCTACAATTATTAATGCATTAGATGCCCCTGCACTTAATCCAACAGTTGTGAATAAATTACTTAATACTTCTACAACATTTTCTGGATCTAATTCAGCAACAACTTCAGGACTTAAAGCAATATTAAATCCTGTAGCAGGTAAAATATAGAAAATTGCCATTAATAATCCACCAAAAATTAATGCTTTTGGTATTTGTTTTTTTGGCTCATCCATATCATTAGCCCATGTTCCTACTACTTCAAATCCCATAAAGTTAAATAGGATAATAGAAAGGAATGGTAAACCAGTATCTATATTAAGTGATAAATCTGGTAATAAATCTTTAATACTAGTTATTGGATTAGCACTTTCTCCTGTTTTAATATATGTATAAATTCCTAATAATCCAATACCCAAAAGTAAAAATACTTTAAAGAATGTTCCAAGATTAACAATATATTTACTTTCACCAATACGTTTTGTACTTAAGAATGTTACTAACCAAATATATGCAAGTTGAAGTAATAAGATAACCCATATATTAAGTTCAATATCAAACATTCCAACAATAATATCTGTTACTGCTACAGCAAGTGATGATATCCAAAGTGGGAAGTTAACCCAATAATTCCATGCAACACGTCCTGCCCATTTTGGACCAAATGCTCTTTTTACCCAATCATACATTCCTCCTTCACTAGGATAAGTTGTTCCAAGTTCAGCGGTAATCATACCATAAGGTAAACAGAAACCAATAAGTAATATCAACCACCAGGCATATTGAGAATTTCCAATTGCGGCAGTAGGCATTACTGATTCACATACAAGTGTTAGACAAACTGTACCTAAAATAGCATCAACTAGTCTAAATTTTTTCTTATTTTTCATTTTTTAATTCCTACCTTCAATTATTTCTAAAGTTTCTTTTTCTTTACCCATAAAATATACAAGTAATGCTCTCATTGCCGTTAAACGATTTTCTGCTTCATCAAAAACAACAGAATATTCAGAATCCATTACTTCATCAGTAACTTCTTCGCCCCTCGTTGCTGGCAAGCAATGCATAAATTTAACATTGGGACTTGCTTTTTTAATAACGTCCATATTAACTTGATATTTTGGATAAAAGATTTTCATTCTTTCTTCTTCTGACAATTCAGATTCATAAAGACCATACCATACATCAGTATAGATAAAATCAGCATCTTTAATAGCTTCATCCAGATTTTCAGTAATTAAGAATGTCCCACCATATTTTTCACAATTTTTGCGACAAATTTCTTGGAAATGCTCATTTAATTGGAATCCCTTAGGTCCAAATTGAACAAAATGTCCTCCTAAATGCGTAACAAGCATTCCTAAACTTGCACATACTTGTGTTGCATCACCAAAGAAAACAATTTTTAAATCTTCAAATCTTTTATCTTTTGGCATATGTTCAAATATTGTAATTAAATCGCCTAATTCTTGCGTTGGATGATTATAATCACTCATACCATTAATAACTGGTACTCCCGCATATTTTGCAAGAGTAACAATTGAATTATGTTCAATAACCCTAGCCATTAGAATATCTGTAAGTCTTCCTAAAACTTTAGCCGTATCATACAAACTCTCATGAGCACCTAATTGAATCTGACCTGGAGCCAAATATTGTGCATGACCACCCAATTGTTCCATTGCCGTTTCAAAAGATACCCTTGTTCTCGTTGATTTTTGCTCAAAAATCATTCCCAAAGTTTTATGATGAAGAACATCCAAATAATTACCATCTTTAAGATATTTTTTTATTTTAATACCTAAATCTTTCATATCTAATAATTCTTCTTTGGTAAAATCTTGCGTATCAACAAAATTCCTATACATCTATTTCACCTCCTTCTTATTGTCTCATATATACTACGATACAATACTATTATACATTTATTTCGAATAATAATCTATTTCTATTGACACATTTTATTTTATTTCTGCCCAAATTTTATCATAATTCGCAATATTATTTCCTATATTTTCTACATAAGTTCCTTGATTTAATACCATTAATAATTCATTATAATCTAGATTCATTCCACTATATGTTGTATTAATATAGGGATATTCATCAGTAATTTTTTTATTGACATCAGAACGTAATAAATAATTAATAAATTTATAACTATTTTCCACATTTTTCGCATTTTTCACCAACGAATAATTATCCAAACTAATAGCAAATCCTTCTTTTGGATAAATTATTTCAATATTAGGATTATATTCTTTAGCAATAATAGCCTCTGCATTCCACATAACACCTATATCTACTTCATTAGTTATCAAAAAAGTTTTAGGACTATCACTATCAAAGGCTTTGATATTTTTATTTAATTTCAATAACCAATCTTTTCCACTATTTAATTTATTTTTATCAACTTCATTCATTGAATAGCCATTAGCTTGTAAAGACATCCCAATAACTATTCTTTGATCATCCAATAAAACAATATTATTTTTATATTTATCTTTAAATAAATCATTATATCCACGAATATCATCTAATACTTTATCTTTATTTACCGCAATAACGGTAGTAGCCGCTAGAAAAGGTAAAGAATAGATATTATTAGGATCAAATTTTTGTCTTAAAAACAATTTATTAATATTACTATAATTCTTTATTCTATTTTTATCAATTGGCATTAACATATCTTTTTGTATCATTAATTCAACCATATAATCACTAGGAAAAATAATATCATATGTTCCTGGACTAGATGATGATATTTTGGCAAGTAACTCTTCATTAGAAGAATACGTTCCATAATTAACTTTAATATTATATTCTTTTTCAAATTCATTAATAATTTCATATGGAATATATGATGACCAATTTAATACATTAACTTCACCATTTAAATTATTCTTTTCACATCCACATAAAATAAGCATTAAACTAATTATTATCATTATTTTTTTCATATAATAGCCTTTCGTATTTTATGACTTTGATAGATAGTAATACTTATTAAAATAGTAAAAACTAACAGTATCATTAACGTTGTCAAAGCATTTACATCTGGAGTTATTCCTGTTTTAATCATTGAATAAATATAAAGTGGTAAGGTATTACTACCTGGACCTGCAGTAAAATAACTAATAACAACATCATCTAGTGACAATGTAAAAGCCAATGTTGCACCACTTATCATTGCAGGATAAATAATTGGTAAAATAATTTTTCGAAAGATAATATAATTATTTGCACCCAAATCTTTAGCTGCTTCTTCTAAAACACTTATTTCTTTTGATAATGTACTTCTTACACTAACAATAACAAATGGAATAGAAAAACAAATATGGGCTAATATAATAGTAAATAAACTTAATTCTAGTTTCATTAATGTATAAATTGATAGTAATGAAATTCCTAATACTATTTCTGGAATAACAATAGGTATATAAATTAACCAATTAACGAGATTTTTTAAAGGAAAATTATACTTATATAAACCATAAGCAGATATTGTACCTATAATAGTTGAAATAATCGTACTAACACTAGCCACTAATAAAGTATTTGTAAAAGCATCTATTAAATCACGATTATTAAATAAGTTTTTATACCAATCTAAAGTAAAATGTTCAAATAAAGTATTCATTGACGAACTATTAAAAGAATAAATAACAAGAATAATAATAGGAAGAAATAAAAACGAAAATACTAAAAAGATAAATAAATTATGAAGTCTTCTTTTTTTCATTAGAATCCTCCTAAATCATCCATTTTTCCACCAAAATGTTTATATATTTTAACAAGGAAGAATGTTACAATAATTAGAAAAACGGAAATAGCCGAACCAAATGGCCAATTTCTCGCCGATAAAAACTGATTTTTTATTAAATTACCAATAATCATAGTTTTACCACCACCTAAAATATCAGAAATAAAGAAATAACCAATTGCTGGAATAAATACCATTAATGAACCATTAAATACTCCTGATAATGTTTGTGGAAGAATTATCTTTTTAAATATTTGTAATGGCTTAGCTCCTAAATCTCTTCCTGCTTCAATTAAACTATTGTCAATTGCTAAAACAGATGAACAAACAGGCAATAACATAAATGGTAATAATGTATATACCATACCTATTATAATACCTAAATTATTATACATTAAACTTAATGGTTTATTAATCACTCCTAAAGTTAATAAGGTAGTATTAATAACCCCACTTTTACGTAAAAGAATAATCCAACCATATGTTCTAATTAGAGAATTAGTTAAAAAGGGTATCATGATAAGTTTAGTAGCAATATTTTGAAAATTTTTACTTTTGGTTCTTAAAATTAAAGCAAAAGGATACGATATCAATATACAAATAACGGTCGTAATAATGGCAATTAAAGATGATTTTATAAACATCTTAATATAAGTAAATTCCAATATATTTAAATAATTTTTGAATGTAAAACTATAAATTATTCCACCATACGAATCACTCGTTAAAAAACTTAAAAATAATACATAAAGAAGTGGTAATAAAACTAAGACAATCGAATAAATAATAATTGGCAAAATAAATACTAGTTTAAATATTTTATTTTTCATAACGATTCCTCAAAGGTACAATAAAATTCTTAGAAAATCTAATATAAACAATATCATCTTCATCAAATGTATCTTTATCAACAATTCTTGCATCAATCATTATTTCATTATTTAGTTCAATGGATAATTTTGTACTATCACCTTCATAAGTAATACCAGTAATTTTTCCTAAAATACCTTTTTTATCTTCTTTGGAAACAATAACATTTTCAGGCCGTATTACTAATTTAATAGTTTCACCAATATTAAATTCTTCAATAGTATTAATACATATAACTTGATCATTAAAATAAGATAATTTCAAGGAATCTTTATTATCTAATACTTTAGCATCAATGATATTAGCTTCTCCAATAAAATCAGCTACAAAAACACTATTAGGGTGTTGATAGATATTTTCAGGACTATCAATTTGTTCAATTTTACCATTATTAATAACAACTATACGATCACTCATACTTAAAGCTTCATCCTGAGCATGTGTTACATAAATAAAGGTAATTCCTAGTTTCTTTTGAATTTTCTTTAACTCAACTTGCATACTCTTTTTTAATTTTAAATCTAAAGAACATAAAGACTCATCGAGTAATAAAACTTTAGGATTCATAATAATACCTCGAGCTATCGCAACTCTTTGTTGTTGTCCTCCAGATAATTCATTAGGATATCGATTTTCTAATCCCTCTAATTTAACTAATTTTATAATTGATTTGACTCTTTTATTAATCTCATTTGGTGGTATTTTTTTCATTTTTAATCCAAAACTAATATTTTCCACAACTGTCATTTTAGGAAATAAGGCTAAATTTTGAAAAATGGTATTTACTTCTCTTTTTGTTGCATCTATATCTGTTACATCCACTGAATCTATATAAACCTTTCCTTTAGTAACAGTCTCTAATCCGGATATTAATCTTAACACCGTAGTTTTACCACATCCTGAAGGACCTAATAATGTTAAAAACTCCCCTTCATATACATCTAAAGAAAAATCTTTAATAACATTATTTTTTCCAAATGCCTTACTTACTTTATCAAGCCTAATTAGTATCTTCTTCACTACTACTCTCCTATTAATAGGATAACATAATTTAAATTTTTTTTATATATGTTTTGTAAAAAAATAAAAAAAAGTATAAAATACTTTCCATTTTTATTAAAATAATAATTGACTAAAAAAGATAGTTAAAACTATCTAGCATAAATCATCACAATAAGCTGGGAAAAATTCATTAAATAACTTTTTCTCTTCTTCAAGCATTTCATCAGTTAATTCTTCACGAGAATCTTTTTGTAAAGAAGAAATTCCTTCTGTTAAACGAATGGCTTTTCCTTTATTAACATAAATATAATTAGGTGCATAAATACGTTTTTCACCAGTACTAACTTTATTACCATCTTTATCAGTTAAATTATATTCGGTTAATACATTATCAAATACTTCAAGAAACTTTTTGTATTCATCTGCTCCTTTAATATCAAGAACTAACTCATTATTATCATTTAAAATATATTTATCTCTTAATATTTCATTACCTTCATCGTCCCAAATATCTACATAATATATTTTATCAATACCATTTTCTCTTGATATTTTATCAGCCATTTCAATGGTACTACGACACCATGGACAAAGTTTTGAACCAAAATAAACATAGAATGTTTCTTGATTATTAATCTTTTCTAATAATTCTTTAGCCGTAACTTCTTCAAATTTATTACTTTCATCAATGGTAACACTACGATGAATTTTACCACTTTTATTGGCTACACCATTCACACTCTCATAATCATTTTTAAATTCTAATGCAGTTTTCTTATTGTCACAACCTACTATTCCAACCATTAAAACCACCAATAATAACATTAAATATTTTTTCATACTTCCTCCAACGTTAAAAGTATATCATTATTTTATTAATTTGCCAATAAACTATAACTATAATTTACTAAACTTAAAGTTGAATTATATCTTTAGTCTTTTAATTTTAGTCATATCACAATCAATATTATCTTTATTTAGTTCTAAAACCATATTAGTTACACTTTTTTTATTAGAATATCGTAAAACATTAAATATACCTTTCTCTACTAAAGGCAAAAGCATCTTTTCATTTACTTCTTGAGGTTTCTTTTTCCCTAAATACTTATTATAAAGAGTTGTAAAATCAAGAGTTGTTGTCATACCATTTATACTTAAAAAATATAGTAATGTTTGATAATCTTCACTCTTTAATTCTTTTTTTATTTCAGGTTTAATATTTTGAATTAAATATTCTTTTTCTAGTTCCACTTTCGCAACTTTCATCATATAAAGAAGAAAAATGGTTAAATCACGTGATAATTTAGTATTTTCAATCGCTTCATAATATTCTTTAGAATGCATGGCAATTTCTCGATTAAAGATAATGAAAGGATAAGCTTCATTTTTAATTAAATGCCACATAGACATCGTTCTTGCACATCTTCCATTAACATCAAAATATGGATGAATATAAACTAAATAAAAATGTAATATCTGTGAATACAAATATTCATCAATAACGTTACTTGCTTTCTTATTATTAAAAAAATTAAAGTATTCATTCATTAACTTTGGAATAACATGATAATCAACCCCTTGATCACTTTTTTCTAAACTAATGTATTTATTAACAATATAAACAATATCGTTACGATAATATTCTCCCATCATCTCGATATCTTCGGGAATTAATAAATCTTTACTTAAAATATCATATAGTTTCCTTAAAGATTTTTCATTAACTAACTTGTATTTTAAAATAAATTGATAACCTTTATAAAGATTAATAATTCTTTGTTTCTTTTCCACATCATCAATTTTTCTTACTTTTCTTTTAATGATATTATTAATTAATTCAATATCATCAAAATAACCTTCTACTTGATTATTAGCCTGAAGTTCATGTGAAAATAAAACTTTTTTAACAAATTCCATATTCATCATACTATTATTATCTTGAAAGAAATCCGTTAATTCTTCCTTTAATGGTTCTAGTAAATCATCAATTAAATAAAATTTATTACCTGATTCATCATGTAAATCAAATACTACTTGCTCGTTCATTAAATCACCGAGCATATATTATATTAAGAAATACCTTATTTGTAAAGAAAAAATATAGTACTTTCGCACTATATTATTTATTATTAACTATGCATTTGGTGTGAATGTCCCATTACTCCATGTGCCATTAGGAAATTTTGTGAATTCCGGATGAACTGGAGTATAAGCAAACATACCAACAAAGACAGCTTCAGAATTTACATTCCAATCATTTATTCCAGAAGCATTTTCTAAATTCGTACAATGACTAAACATCGCTTGAAAACTTGTTACATTTTCAACATTCCAATTTCTTAAACCATCTATATTTGTTAAATTGGTACAATCCTGGAACATTGAAAATATTCCAGAAATACCTAAAACATCAGAACCAATCACATTTTCAACATTCCAATTTCTTAATCCATCTACATTTGTTAAATTTGTACACCCATAAAACATAGCAATCATTCCTTCTACATTTGATGTGTTCCAATTAATTAAACCGTCTACATTTGTTAGGTTTATATTTTGTCGGAACATATTATTCATATAAACGACGTTATCAACATTAAAATTTTTGGAATTAAAATATGTTAGTTTTGACATTTTTCTAAATAATGCGGTACTATTTTCCGGTGCATAAATTATGTCATTAGCAACTACTATTGCTTTATAGGTATTATTACCTAGTCCATCATCTACTGTATATAATGTTATATTTCCTTTACTAGAATCACTTGTTTCATCTGTTACATCAAATGAAGTTACGTAATTTGATGGTGCTATTCCATCTTTATGAAATTCTATACTTGTTACATTCGCTCTTATTGAACTCCAATTAGAATCATTAAATATATTCTTCATTGTTAAGAACTTCTCTTTTTCTACCCATATTCCTTCATTTGCTTCTACTTTTACTTTAAAGGATAGTGGATTAACACTATCAAATGAATTCCATTCTGTAGTTGTGAACACTTCTCTTCCCATTACCCAATCATTTGTTGTTCCCATTAAATCAGATTCGGTACCATCATAAGTATCACTTATTGCTACTTTATTGGTATCAATAAATGCTGTTATATCAATGCTACCATCTACTCCAGTAGTTCCTGCTGGTATATATCCTACTGCTATATATTTGCCATTATAGGCTTCGCCTTCAGAGTTTAACATATATATCTTTGTTTTATTAGTTCTATTTGTATAATAACTACTATCTTCTGTTCCTAAGTTAGTTGCTGTTGCTCTTATACTTATTGGTACTTCTTTATTATTTATAGTATTATTAACTTGATCTAAAGTTACTTTATATTCGATACCTTCACTGTATGTTGTATCTCCAGTTATATTTATTGTTACTGTATCTGAGATTGTACTATTTAAACTATTACTTGACGTTGGAAAGACATTAGTTAAACTAATGGTATTATCTTGGGTTGAATTAAAACTAATATTACCTGTTTTTAAGGTATTTGCTGCCCCTGTTCTTGTATAGTTAAAGAATGCAAATGATAATCCAACTACACTTATTATTAATATAGCAATTCCTATTATACTATACATTATTTGTTTATTATTATTTTTCATATTTCTTCCTTTCATTCTAAATATATTTTTTATAATTAAGAAAGGGATTATTGGTCTATAAAAATGACCCCCCCCCAATATTAGTATTAGTTAACATAACTACCTCCTACTTTTATACTTAAATAATACTATATTTTTATCTTGTTGTAAATATTTTTTAAAAGAAAAAAGACAAAGTATTTAATAAACTTTGCCGATTCTTTTAAATGGTAATAAGATATAATTAGTTTTCCCTCTAATTTGACTTTTACTAATTAACCCAATTTTTCTTGAATCAAGAGAGTCCCCTCGGTTATCACCAACAACGAAGTAATAACCTTCTGGTATAACATCATGTCCAATTTCTTCTAATTTAAAATTATGTGTTATCTCATGTTCAAAATCTTCTTTTACTTCTTCACCATTAACATATAAAATATTATCTTTGTATTCTATAGTTTCCCCAGGAAGACCAATAACTCTTTTAATTATTCGATCTTTATCAGTATTAACGACTACAATATCAAAACGTTCAAGTCCACCTAAGTAATAACCTATTTCATTTAAAATCATAATATCGCCATCCACAAGGGTTGGATACATACTAGAACCATTAACTCTAATCGGTGAAAAAATAAAATATTTAATTAATAAGGCAATAACAATAACTACTATATAAGATAAAATATTCTTTATTTTTTTATTCATAATTAAATACCAAAAAAAGATAAGTTAGTACTTATCTTTATGCTCTTTCTTCAAATTTGTATTTACCAACTTGGTCACGTAAGAATCTTAATTTAGCACGTCTTGCTTTACCAGTTCTAACAACTACAATATTGGCAAGTTTAGGTGAATGAACTGGGAATACTCTTTCTACTCCTACTCCGTATGATTCTTTTCTTACAGTGAATGTTTCACTAATACCTGAACCATGACGAGCAACAACAACACCTTCAAATGCTTGAATTCTTTCACGTTTACCTTCAATAATCTTAACATCTACTCTTACAGTATCACCAACACGAAATTCTGGTACGTTAGGATTAAGTTGGGCTTTAGTAATCTTATCAATTACGTTCATCGAAATCACTCCTTTACTTAAATAATATGATCATATAAAGAATCTACAGCGGATCACACTTATAGAATTATATCATATTTTTTATTAAATGCAAGTATTATTAATCATTTTCTTACTTTTCTATGATTTCTTTTAATTCTTCTTCCATTTTATTATTATTATCTCCTAAAAATAAATATACGTAATTATTTTCCTTTTTCAAAATAGCTTTTTCATATAAAGAAATATCTTTATCAAGGTCGTTTTTATTAGAATCCAGATATCCATTTAAAATATCATAATAATAATCAATTTCTTTATCTCTGATAATAATAATTAGGGTTTTAGGTTCAAATATTCCAGGATTTTCATCTGTAGAGATAAAATCTGTCATAAAAAGTTGTTCTTGTAAATCATTTTTATCAATTCCAAAATACATGGATATATCATATTCATCTAATATTCTTAAATCTGAATAATTTTTTTGAAATGATTTTTCGATTACATCGAAATTAACTAATGTACTATATTTAGGAATTATTAGTACTATCGCTGTAGCGCAAGCTACAACGATAAGTACTATTAAAGATATTTTTTTATGCATGACGTTCTCCTTTTCTTAATCGGAATATCAAGTATAATAGATTAATTATTATCAATAATATTATACCCGTATAAATTATATTTTTGTTATCCTTAAATATCTCATCAATTCTTGTTCCTTTTTTAAAATAGTTATTTAAAAAGGCATTTTGTGTTATTTTTTCATTAACAGTTGGTATATCAGCCATTTTAATATTTAAAATATCATCAATATCGTAAATATCATATGTTTTAGTATCACTATTATATGATGTAACATAAGTATTTTTAATAACATTCTTATTAATTACAGCTTCTTTTCCATCATCTAAATTATCAATAGTATAATTATCATTAATTTCTTGATTATTGTTATTATTGTTATTATTATTATTTTTGATACTATCTAATACGTTCTTTACCTCTTCATCAGTTAAATTATTTAATTCACTAATAAGGTTATTAGAATCATTATATGATGAATTATTATTAGAGAAATTATTAGATTTAAGCGATAATCCAATAAAGTCAAATAGAGATATTGTACTATTATTTCCATATTCAAATAACTTTTCACCACTATAGTAATTTAAAACAATAATTTGTCCACTTACATATTTTATCATGATAACAGGATTGTTACTATTATAATCACTACTTATTTCGATAATATCACTATTAACTAAATAATCATTAGATTTAAGTTCTGTTTGATAAGAATACAGTTCTTTATTCTTACTAAGAATAAATTCATATGAAGAATTATTATAATTATTAACAATTAAACTATTATTAATATTATTACTATCTGGTTGATAAATATAAATATTACCATCTTTATAAATAATTAAATCATTTCTTTCAATAACATTGTCATTACTATCAATTATCTCAGTATAATTATAATATGTTTTAACAACTTTATTATTAATAATATTATCATATAGAGCGATATTTTTACTTAAAATACCTTTTTGAACATAAATATCTTGATATTGGAAAGTATCTAAATTATATATTTTACCATTACTTGATAAAGCTAAATTATTATATAAATTGACGATATCCCTTGCAATAAGATTATTATTTTTATATAGATTATTGTTATCTAAATGGTAATAATTATCGTTATAAACAAGAATAGTTTTTGATAAATCTTCTTTAGATAAGTTAATCGTTTTACTTTCAAAAGCATTTTTAATAGTAATTTCAATATTAGAATTATAATCATAATATAATGAATATACTCTTTTTGTAACATTTTCCTGATATTCGTTATCATTTATTTTATAAGTAAATGATAAATCATCAGAAATTTTATCAAACTCAAGATTAATAGTATTGATTGATGAAGGATAAATATGATATTTTCCATCTAAAGTATTTTGGAAAGTACTCAATCCTCTTCTTGAAAGACCCAAAGGTCTTATAGATAAACCAGTTATTTCACTACCCGTTGGAAGTGGTACTAAAGCTTGTTCTCTTAGAATAATATCGGTTGATGACCATTTATGAATTGGGTAATAACCAACATTATTATAACTTATATTATTAAAATCGTATAGTAATTCAACATCATCCATATTAGTAATACCACTAGATGTATAATTATTTAATATTTCTGTTTGTGATAAAGCACGATTGTAAACAACCATATTTTTAATAATACCTAAATACTTATAACTATTACTATTATAGTAAGTATCTGTTCCAATATATGTTTTAGAACTTGCATCCTTGCCAATAGTTTTTTTAACATTATCATGAGTATAAATAAGATCTCCATTAACATAAACTTTTAATGTTTTATTATTTTGATAAGTTACGGTAACACTCATTTCTTGATAATGAGGTATTGTATAACTAGTTGAATAATTAGAACCATTAATTGTTACATAAAGTGTTTTACCATGTATAAATACTCCTATTCCTTGATTAGAATTATTAGGATTACGATATGAGAATAAATATTGCCAACTTCTTGATGAATAGGAAATAAAATCGGTTGAAATTGTAATATCGTTATTAGGAGTAAAATTAGGTACTTCCATATAATCATTATTACCACCAAAGAATAAACCATTATCTTGAATTACGGTAACATTTGCCGTAGTATGATGATTTTTTCCAGATTTATCATTAATCTCAATATTGGTTACTTCATTGTTAAGTGGTGAAAAATCCCAATAGCTTCCATCTAAAGAGAAGAATGTTTTATAATAATAATCTTGATTATCGTCTGATAGATAACGATTCCAAGTAATACGATTACGTAGTATTCCTGCATTTAAAAGTTTATCTTTAGATAAATCATCATAAGTTGATGAAACTTTTACAACTTCAACATTTTCAAGCTCATAATACGATTGTATTCTAATATAACTATCTTTTATTGGTGTTAGGAATACTTCATCCATATTCGTAAAGGTATTGTAATCGGCAAAATACTTCCAAACATATGATGGTGTACCATAATAATCAACTAAATAATTTTTATCAATATCATATAAACGAATTCTAAAAATATCACTATATGATTTATTTTTATTACTTGCTTTTACTCTATATACATTGCCTGCATCTAATTTAATATAATTAGTATAATAAGCATTTGGATAATTATAATTCATCTCTTCAACACCTGTTGAAGTATTAATAAATCCTAAAGTAACATCCGTAACTAAATTATCACTTATACTTTCATTTACCTTATTTTTTATTGGTACATTTTTTAATAAAGAGTTTTCATAAAAACCAGTTCTTCCTAAATTCATAATTTCTTTATTAAAATTATCACCAGTTGCAATTCCATAAGTTATATCATCATCTGCCGATACATTTCCTTCGAAATAAAGAGAATAATCTTCATTTGGGTACACTAGTTTTTCGTTTTTAGTGCCAATTAGTCCACCAACATAACTCTTTCCCGTAACATTTGTCTTAGTTACTAAAGTATGTCTAAAGTATCCTTCTCTAAATGTTACACCTTCATTTAAGTTATTCAAATATCCAATAATGCCACCAGCTCTTCCTTCAGTTGCATTAATAAAACATTCAGTTACTTTTGATGTTGTAATAGAACCAGAATCAACTTTTCCTGCAATTCCACCAGTTTCACTATAACCTGTAATTGTTAAATTATGAGCACTGGCAGTATGAATAGTACCTCCTGTCATATTACCAGCAATTCCACCAGTATACATACCATTATTAATAATTTGTGAATCTTTGACAACATTACGATAATTGGTATAACCATTAATAAACCCAATTAGTCCACCAACCCCATATGTTCCGGTTCCAAGACCGGTTATTGTTGTATTATCAACTACAGAATCATATAAATATCTTGTTTGTCCAGCAATTCCACCACCATAATAAGAGACAACTTCTATATTACTATCTTTAACTGTAACAAACCTTGTATAATTGTTTTTAGCATAACCAAATGCCCCACCAACATATTGATTACCTTTAATATAAACATTCGTAACATTTGAATCATTACAACTTCCGTATCCAACTAAGGCTCCAACATAATTACCTGTTGTAACAATAGAAGAATCGGCAATATTAATATTCGTAATAAATTTCTCATCAACCGTTGTTTCAGAAGATTGTGTAGCAAAGACACCACCAACGTAATTACCTGTTCCATTTACAGTTACATTAGTAGCATTGACATTTGAAATAGTTCTGTTCTCATTATTATTATAATAATAAGCAAGAAATCCTGAAATATAATTTTTACCAGTAATATTGATTAAATCTAAGTTAACATTATCAATTTTATTGGTATAACTTTGACCAATCATACCAACATAACTCTTATATGGGGCATTTATAGTAATATTCTTAAAGGAAACATTCTCCATATCACCATATAGATAGTTAATGATATTAATGTAATTATTACTTGTTTTTTGTTCATCAACAATACTAATATCTTCAAAATCAATATTCTTTAGTGAAGTATTAACTCTACTTATAATATTAATATTATTTCCAGCTTTATTAACATTTAATGTCATTCCTTTTAACGTATGACGAACATTATTACTTTCTGTTTCTAATATATTAAATACAACATTATTATTGAAAGATAACCCTGTAAAATCAATATCATTAGTTAAAAGATAATTTTCTGGATAATATGTACTAACATTTTGCCAATCATTATAATTATTAATACGTTTATAAAATGGCATATCTAGTAATAACATTTTACTTACTGGAACTTCTTTATCATCTTCTAAATAATTAACACTACTTAATAAATATGAATCATAATACCTTATTGGATATGCTTCAGCTTGCAATATTGTAATACCATTTTCATTTTTAATATCTGTTATTTCTACATTCATATCATCAATTGTAACACTTTTAATATTTTTATTATCTGGGTTATTAATATAGAAAACAATTGTTGAATAATCCGTATGTTTATCAATACTATAGTCAGTAATTGCTAAAAACTCTTGTTCTAGATAAATATCTTCTTGATTAGGTAATAATATATCTTTTCCAATATAGAATAGTTTTGGTAATATTCCCATATTTACTTTAGAATAATCAAAGGATTCACCTAAATTGAGTTTTTCATCGTCTTGATAATTATTCTTATTTAGTAACTCAATATAACTAATCTTACTTACTTCACGAGATAATTCTTTCTTTTCACCATTAATTAAAATACCTTCATAGGCTCGGTTACTTTCATCAACATTATCATTTCCAATAATATATCCAATAAAGTCATCTGCTAATTTTGTTGTTATATTACCAAGAGCTAGGTTATTAGTTACATTGGCCGGAGTTGATACGTATCCCGCTATACCACCAATAGAACTTAATTCACTATAAATGTTAACATAAGACATACAGTTTTCTACAAATCCAACACTGCTTCCTACAATACCACCAGTATTACGACCATTAGTGCTTATTTTACCTACAGCATATGAGTCCACTATACTAGCAACAGAAGCCACTTCTCTTCCGATAATACCACCTATACCTAAAGTGTTTTTAGCATTTTCTAATAATATATTAAGATTTTGCACAAAACTATTACTGTATACACCACCATTACTATAACCAACTAATCCACCTATATGAACATTAGAAATAGATACTTTTGAAATTAAATTAACATTAACCGCAGAAACATTAGTAAATTTAGAATAATAAACTTGTCCGACTAAGCTACCTAAATATAATGTATCTGACGTTCTAGTTTCAGGAACTGTTATATTAACATTTTTTAAGTGAACATTATTAAACTTCGCATTTTGATTAGAATATCCTATTAAACCACTATTAGTTGAATCAGAAGTTTTATATACATTTTCAAAGAAAATATTTTCTAAAGTACCATTCATTTGGGTAAATAATCCATCTTTACTGGTAATCGAAATATTTTTAAGAACATGATTATTGCCATTAATTTTACCAGTAAATGAACCTATATAATAATTAACATAGCCTGTAAAATCAAGATCACTTTCCAATATATAATTTTGATTTAAAAAATTATTTATTTTAATCCAATCAGAAACGTCGTGAATTTCTTTATAAAAATCAATAAATAAATATTTTTCTCCTAAAGTATAAGACTTTGTACTAACAAAACCATTAAAACTTCTAGATGAAATACTTTTTACAGCATAACGAGAAGTATAAACGGCAGGATTACTCGTTTCAAAGATAACATAACTTTTACCATCTTCATATGTTTGTTCAATAATTGCTGTACTAAGATCTGCGATAGAAATACTTGTAATATCTTCTCCCAATGGATTATCAACAACCATTTGAACTTTAGAAGTACTATTCCCTCTTTCTAGTATTTCCATATCAACAATATCTATTATGTTATTACTATCATAATTTGGTAATTCAATATATTCTTGTTTGGGCATTTTTTTAAATGAAAATCTAACTTGTGGATAATAACCTAATTTAATCATTTCTGATACATTAAAACTATCACCAAATAAACTTTCTTGAAATGATACATCATTCAAATTTAATGCTGTAATTTTCGTTTGATTAGGTGTTGTATAAACATAATCGCTTAAGTAATATACTTTATCAAATTCACCAGTTGCTCTTAAATAACCAACAACTGGCCCTACTGCTTGATTAACATTACTAACATTTCCAACAGTATACACATTTTCTAATTTTCCATAGGTTTCATAAGATACTAAACCTGTTAAATCATATGATAAATTCTTCGGAAACTCAATACTAGACAAGGTATAAACATTTTTAACAATCGATTTGACACCACCATATCTTTGAATAAGCGCAACTGGTCTTGTAGAAACACCTTCTGTTTCAAGAGTTGCAATAGCATTTGCACCATAGACATATCCATTTAATACTTTACCATAATTATATCTTGTAAGAAGACCTACTTCACGATATATATTAACTTCATTTTCTAATTTAATAAAGAAGTTTTGAATTATACCATCAGCATAATTTACATCAACTAAAGTATTTAAATATGTATCATTAAAGAAATCGATTCTTTCATCAAAAATATGTATTTGAATGTTATCAATAAGTCCATAATTAGATGAAACAAACCCTCGAATACTATTATTATTAATTTCATTATTTAAATGAACATTTAAAACCATATTTTTTAAAATACCTTTTTTATCAATTCTTCCTATTCTTTGATATGCTGTTGTTTCAGAATATACATCTGCACTATAACCCTGAAAATCAATTATTCCATTAAAATAACGATATCCCCAACCTAGTGTTTGCAAGGTAAAGTTTTTAAAATCCAAATCATTTAAAACAATATAATTACCTCTAGGTTGAATATATGCCCAATCATCAAGAGAAGAAATCCCCACAACTTCACTATTGGTTGAAATATCAAAACTATCAAGCTCATAATCACGATCTCTTATTTTAAAGAATAGCGTTACATTGTAATTTTTCTGTTCCTCTAAATCAATATTTTTTTCTTCATCAATAGTATTTGTGTCTACTAAATCTTCAAATTCATAAGTTTTAACTTTCTCACCTGTATCACTATCAGTTACTTTTAAATAATAAGTATTATTCGTTATTTCATCACGTAAGTCACTTAAATTAACTTTAACACTTGTCACATAATTATATTTAAAATCTTCATAAGGAATATTATCTTTTTTTTGGTATTTAGTAATTTTTAAATGAATATTTTCAGGATCAATTGGCATATTTCCAGAGAAATACCTAAACGTTAAATAAACTTTGGTATTATTAGGAACATAAATAGTTCTTTTATTGTCAAACCATCCATAAGCCGAAATATATTTATTATTCATATCTGTAAAATAAATATAAGCAGAATAATCGTTTCCTTCAGCAAAATCAAACTCATAAACATTATCGCCTTCTAATATAATTCCATCACTTAATCGAGCACGATAGTCATTATATGTTCCCGAATTATTATCCAATCCATTACTATTATAAGTTCCTTTTTCGATTGTATAGTTACTTAAATCAATTTCTTTACGGTCTCTTGAAATATGAACTTCAAAATCTTTAATCATATATTCGGCTAAACTTGTGTTTCCCCCGGTAAAGTAAAATCCTACGAAATCACAACGATATTTCCCATAATATTTATTGTTATTGTTAACAAAATGATTACCACTCCTATAACTTCCTACTCTAAAAGTATAGGTGTATGTTGTCCATTTATCTTCTGAAATATTATTAATTAACATATAATAACTTGTTGAAATAGATGCATATGTACCTAAATAATTTGTAAAATATAATTTGAATGCTTCATTTAATGGCGTAACAGTTTTAATCTTAAATGAGGCCGTAACAATCTCACCATGATAATCTGACAAATCATACATATATGAAGCTGATCCTGTACGTGAGAAAATATGCATGTTACCATCATCATCCATTGTTTTTGGAATTGTATAATAATCATATGTTTGTACCCATTTAGATTCAGAATTAGAATCAACTAAATTATTACCTGTTGCTATCCTAATAGCTCTTCTTAATTCGACCTTTCCTGTAATACCTTCTTGTGTAAATTTATTAAATTTCGCAAGCAAATATTTAGGTTGAAACTCTTCATTATTATTAGTTTCATTATACTCATCAACAATAAAATTAATAACATAATTTTGATTTTTCTTTAAATAATTATAGGTAATTCTTTGAAAATCAGTATTCACATCAAGAACTCTTGAATCAATAAGTTTATTAGTATTATCACGAAGTTCAACTCTTACTCCTTCTGATAATATTGCCCCATCTTCATCAATTACTTTAACATCAAAGTCAATCATATCATTTGTTGTAAAACTATTTTCCACCACAACTTGTGCTTCTTTCTTTCGTGTTGTAACCCCTGGAAAATTATGTATTGTCTCTAAATTATACTCTGTTTCACCTTGTCTAACAATTGAGCTAATCACTAAATAATAACTAGTATTGGAATTTAAATTACTATAACTTATAGTTATTAGTTCTTTATTTTTTAGTTCATTCAATGCGCTTTGATTTAATCTATAATCACGTATTAAACGATCACTACCTTCTTCATAAAGTGAAATATTTAATTCCTTTAACAACTTAATAAGACGATAATCCGTTTTATTATTAATTTGATACTCAATACTAAAACTATCTTTTTTAATATCTGTCGCTACTACATTTAAATTAATAAAACCTAAACTACTTATTGGAAGTGATGAGAACTCTACTTCATTAATTACATATTCTTTTCTTAAACCTTGATTATCATTTAAATCAAAATCTCCTATTATTTTAAAATTAAATATTTGATTAGGATCTAGGTCATATAAAGTTAATCGATCACCATCAATGCTACCTTCATTAACAACTTTTCCTGAAGTATTAGTAACTATATATTTATAATTATCAATAACTATATTATCTTCATTTCTTAAATCAATTCCAATTGTTACATAATCAACTTCATTCTCAATTATTTTAATACCCGCTGTGGGCATTTTTTTAGATGTTCTTGAATGACCTTTATTATTATTAACCACTAATTTATTACCACTAACATCGTAAAAGATAATTTCAAAATCATATTCACTATTTGAATTCAAACTTTCACTTGATGATACTTCTTTAACTTCTTCACCATTAATTAATGAAACATACTTTTGTTTTGGAATATAATAATCTTCACCATTAACTGTAAAGGATATATTTCTTATACCACGCATAACTTCACTATTTAAATCACTAACAATCTTTAAAGTAGCAAGCTCTAATTTTTTTGAATAAATATTACCTAAAGTATAATTAATATCAATCGCAGAAAGATTAGTAGTATCAAGGGTATTAATGGTATCTAAATAGAAAGTTACCATTTTTTTTGTTACTAAATCCTCATCAAGATAAGTATATTGTCCCATTATTTGAAATTCACTATTAGGTGTAAGACCAGATATATAAATTTTTCCATTTGAATAAAAGGTTCTTCTTGAGTATGTTCTACCACTAGATATTACCGTAAATGTAGGAGCCTTGGTAATAACTCCTGCTGGGTCGTTAAGAACTAAATTTGTACTAGCCGAATAAACATTAGGAATAAAACCATCAACTGATACAGTAGGTTTAATCCAAACAAAATCTGGTTGTTTAATAACAGGCTTTTCTTCATCATCTACTACTTCTTCAATAATATCTTCTTCTTTAACAATTGGTTTATTTGGAACAATAATATCATCTTTTTTATATAATTTGCCAATACCAATCAAAAACTCTTCATAAGTATAATGGTAATCTTCTTTAGCACTTTCATAATAAAATGCTATAGTACTATTATAGTCAACATCAATTATTTCCTTTCGAATAAACTCACTATTATTTCTTTCAAAGTAACCTATCTTATCTTCCTCAAAATAAATAAAACTATTTAAAGGAATATTATATTCATTAACTTCTGTTTTAATTTTCAAATCGTATAAATTAACATAAACTCCATTTGGATAACTTAATAATAAATAACCATCTTCCTCTTTTTCATAATCAGATAAATTATAGACATTTCCATAAGAGTAAACATGACTTGATAGACCAATACTTCTTTCTAAATTAGCATCAATTAAATTAGTATCTTCATTATAATTAATAATTGATAAACCATCATTAATATAAATAGGATAATAAATATCTACTAATTCTTTTCTATCATTATTAACATAATTATTTAATGTTTTATATATATATTCATTTTCTTTAACATCGACAACATTTAATACTTTATTATCATCGTTTAAAGAACTTCGTAAAGTATCTGGCGATACCTTAGTACTTATAATAAATCCATTATTTTCAAGTCTTAAGATTGGCGTAAAATTATTAAATAAGTAATTAAAGGCTACCAAAAAAATTATAACCAAAACAATTAATACGATTGGTATTACCTTAAATATCTTACTATTAAAACGTTTTAATTCTTTTTCGTTATCGTTCTTCATTCACTTATCTCCAATTATTCTATATATATTATTCTATCAAAAGAATACTTAAATGTCCATATTATTCCAAAAGAAAAATACTATTTAATTATAGTATCCTCTTCATATAAATTTAATTTATTAACATTTTTAATCAATATCCGATTATCATTTTCATTATACATAATCATATCCGTACTTAAATTAATTTGATAATCTAAAAAATTAGCAATAACATCTTTTTTATAATTATCAATAATAGTATATTTATCTATCTTTTTATTATATATTTCTATTGAACCATTATATTCAACATTAATATATGATAATGGTGATAAATTGTATAATTCACCATCAATAATTACTTTTGTAGAATAAGGAAAGAAATATAAATCATTGCCATCATATAAAAAGCTTTTATCTAAATAAATATTTTTTTCTTTATTAACAAGAAAAGCACTTTCTTCGTCATTAGTTAAATCAACCATTATTTTAGAAAAATAATTTAATTTATAAGCCTTGTTTTTAATGCTGGGAAATATTATTTCCATATTATCAGGGAATAATACTTCATTATCAATTTCTTGATAATAAATCGGTGTATTATCAAAATCAATATCTACTCCATCACTTTTAATATTAGTTACTTCATCTTCATGTTCAATAGTAATAATCCCAGTATAATCATATCTTATACCACTAAAGTATTGATATAAATTATAATTTTCATATTTAATAGTATTCATATCTTTATAATAATTATTAGTTAAGAAAATTCCTACAGTTACTAAAAGAATTACTAATAGTGATATACCTAAAACTATCATTCTTTTTCTTAAGATTCTTTTCTTTTTAGCTTTTATAATTCCGTCTTCATAAACTTTTTCATCAATCATGCTTGCCTCCTTGCTTTATTTATTAATATTTCTGTTTCTCTAACAACAACAAATAATGAATATAGTACAATCATTACAATAAACAATACTTTTAAAATCACTATTTCTTGTTCATAAACAATATATGTTAAATAATTATTTAATAAATTTAATAACCATAGTAATCCTATCGATATTAAATTATAAATAGAATTTACTAACACAATATGAAGATTAAGTGATAAAAGAAAACATAAAATATTAACACCAATTATTAAGTAAATGGTAAGATTACTAAAACTATTAATATTAAAGATAAAGTAGAAAACAATTAGAAAATTAGCTAAGACAATTGCCTCCAGAACAATATTTTTTATACTAACATTTAAAAATAATGAATACAAATTATGATATTTATCATTATATTTTTTAGTTAAAAAAACAGAAAATATAAAAGATAAAAAAGTAAATAAGATAATAAAACCTATTAAACTAAAAATAGTTTGAATATTATCAATCATTTTCTCTTTCCTTTTCTAAAATTATTAAATGAAAAACATTGTGACTTAATGTATAGAAACCTTTAATATTATTGTAATCATAAACATCACCTGCTTCTATCGTTATAGATCCATTTATTTCTCCTAATAGAGGCCAATAATCTTTCATAATCATCAAATTATACTTATTATCTTTCAATCTTATAATATTTACATTATCTATTTCATTTATTTTAACATTATCATTATCAAGAATAACTACTTTTAATTCATTTCTTTCCATAACTACCTATAAATAGGAATTCACTTTCATCCCTATCATCATATGTTCCATCTAAAATATTTTCGACATCGTCTAATATATCTTTAATATCAACACTTTCTCCCTTAATACCAGTATATTGCTCTGATACTTGGAATGGTTGGGAAAAATAATTACGTAGTTTTCTTGACCGATAAAAGATATTTTTATCTTCCTCAGACAATTCTTCAATACCAAGAACGACAATGATTTCTTCAATTTCTTCTTCGCGTGCTAAATAATGTAATGTTTTTTCTATTAAATTGTAATGTCTTTCACCAATAATATCTGGATCAACTAATGAACTAGTTGTCTTAAAAACATCAATGGCTGGATAAATTCCTTTTTCAGCAACCTTTCTATCAAGGACTATTTGTCCATCTAAATGGGTAAGTATTGCTTGAACTGCCGCATCGGTATAATCATCAGCGGGAATATAAATTGCTTGAAAAGAGGTAATTGATCCATCATTCGTAGAATTAATTCTTTCCTCAACTTCTGAGATATCTGATACAACAGTTGATGGATAACCATTTTCAATAGGTGATCTACCTAATTCGGCTGATATCTCAGAATTAGCTTGAACAAAACGATAAATATTATCAATAAATAATAGGACATCTTGTTTCTTTTCATCACGAAGATATTCCGCTAATGTTAATCCAGAATAAACAGCCTTACTTCTTGAAGCAGCATTATCACCCATCTGTCCGAAAACTATTGATATTTTATCATAAAGATTAGAAGATACTACTTCATCATATAATTCTTTTCCTTCACGAGAACGTTCCCCTATTCCAATAAAAACTGAATTCGACTGAAATTTTTTAAAAACGTTATTCATTAATTCTTTTATTAAAACCGTTTTTCCTACTCCAGCACCACCAAGAAGGCCTAATTTAGAACCCTTTTCAATAGGAGCAAAAAAATCAATAACTTTAATACCAGTGTATAAAATATCTACTTGAATATCAAGTTCCTTTAAGGACACATTTCGTTCATAAATATTTTTTTTCTTAATACTATTTAACTTATCATCACTAATAACATTACCAAATGAATCAAATACTTTTCCAAGAATCGCATCTGAATATTCTATAGATAAAATACCTAACTCTTTATATACAGGAATTCCTTTTTTTAAATAAATAACACTATCAAGAGAAATTGTTTTAGCAACAAATTCATCAATAGAAACAACTTCAAAATTATATTCCGTATCATGATAATTAGCATGTAAAATATCTTTTACTCTTACACTTTCAGCATCATTTAACAAAATATCCACGCTTAAATCACTTACAGCGATTATTTTACCTATCATGATTATGCCTCCTTCTTCTTTTTCGTTATTTTTCTATTGGTGTTTTCAACTAGTTCATCAAAACTTTTCTTATTTCTTTCTTTACGAATAATTTTACTATTTTCTACTTCTCTTTCTTCAATTTTATCTAGTGATTCACTAGTAAAAGCCTGTCTTTTAACATTTTCACTAGCCCAACTCCAAGCTTCCGCAATTTTGATTTCTGTTGAAACATATATTGATACCAAATTCCATATAATATAAAATAAATCTCCTTCAACAGCATAATCATCATCCCTATTGCTTTTTTCATTTTCATTAATATCAAGTGGTAAAATACTCTTTTTCACCACCTCTTGATGATTTAAATTATAATAATGTATATAAACAATATTAATTTTAGAATACTTAGAATTTAACACACCATCCAATACAATATCATAAATTTTATCACTATCTTTTGTAAACATTTCTTTATCAATATAAAGAAGAACATTCTTTACTGGGAAATTAATTTTTTTTCCAATTATTATTTTATCATTTTTATCATTATCTTCTTTCAAAAAATTTATAATATCACTATTAAAGTTTGCACAAAACCCCCAATCACTTCCAATATAGATATTTAATTCTTCTTTATCAGTAGGCATCCTTAGCGATAATTTTTCTTCCTTAAAAATTCGATTATTAACAATTGATAAAATAATATCTCTTAACTCATTTTCATATTCATGAGCTTCTTCTACTTTTCTTCTTGCACTATTAACTCTTAATAAAGAATGAAAGTTCATAACTTTAACAATATTTTTGACACTCATAATTATTCACCATTAATATCGAATATTTCAATGTCGTTATTATTAATATCCTGTTCATTACTTTTTATATCTAGAAATTCAACAGTATTATCATCTTGCTCTTCTACTGATACCGGATTTATTTCCATAGCATTAGTACTTTCTTCATAATTTGGTATCAACGGATTTATCTCTACCGAATTATTATTTTCAGTATTATTTTCATTTACTTCTACTGATACCGGATTTATTTCCATAGCATTAGTACTTTCTTCATAATTTGGTATCAATGGATTTATCTCTACCGAATTATTATTTTCAGTATTATTTTCATTTACTTCTACTGATACCGGATTTATTTCCATAGCACTAGTACTTTCTTCATAGTTTGGTATCAATGGATTTATCTCTACCGAATTATTGTCTTCAGTATTATTTTCATTTACTTCTACTGTTACTGGATTAATAGCAATATCGTTAAGTTTTTTTTCTTCTTTATCATATTTATCATAATATTTTTTTCTTTTTTCTTTTCTTCTTAGAATGGCATTACTAACATCTTCATCATTTTTTAAAACAATAATGTTAGTTTCTTCTTCAATAGTTTCATTTGCGGATTGTTCTTCGTTATAATCATTATCTTGGTTATTATCTATATTAGTATTATTTTCATTATCTTGGTTATTATCTATACTAGTATTATTTTCATTATCTTGGTTATTATCTATATTTGTATTGTTTTCATCATCTTCTGAATTGTTTTCAGTATTATCGTCTGAATCATCATTATCAGACTCTTTTTCTAAAGTGTTGTCACTTTTTTTATCATTATTTAATATAAAACCAAATCGCTCAATTATATCCTTATCATCAATTGGTGTAAATTTAGGCTGTTTTAATAAATCTAATAGTGTTTGTCCTAATTTTAGTTTTTCTTTCAATTCTTCCGACATAGAATCAACATTAACTAATTGATAAACATCGGCTGTTTCAAGATATGATAACAATTCTCTTCTTACCTTTGCACCAATTGCTTTGATACTTTCTTTTTGAACTGCTCCTCCTAAACGTGATACACTAAGTCCAAAATTAATAGCAGGCTTTTGTCCCTTTCTAAAGTTTTTCTCTGATAAAACAATTTGACCATCAGTAATAGAAATAATGTTTGTTGAAATATAATCAGTTATATCTTCGCCCCTTGTTTCTACAATTGGAAGAATCGTAATTGATCCACCATTTTGATGTTGACATCCTTTTTCTAGTAGTCTTGAATGCGTATAAAATATATCAGATGGATAAGCCTCACGACCAATATTTTTTTCTGATAACAATGATATTTCACGACATGCATCAGCATGTTTTTTTAGATCATCAATGCAAACCAAAACATCTTTGCCATTTTCCATTAAATATGTTGCAATAGATAAGGCAACATAAGGTGTTAACTTTATTAATGGTGGTGTATCATCATTGAAAGCGGCAACAATCAATGTATATGCCTGTGCTCCTTTACTAACTAATTTAGCATAAAGATTTTTTAATTCCTTTTTTGTTTTACCAATAGCGACATAAATACAAATAACATTTTTACCTTTTTGATTAACAATAGTATCCAAACATATTTGCGTTTTCCCTGTTTTTTTATCACCAATAATTAACTGTCTTTGTCCCTTTCCAATCGGAAACATCATATCAATGGCAGCAATTCCCGTTTCTAGTGGTCGGCAAACACTACTACGTTCCATAATAGAAATTTTTCTAGATTCAATTGGAATTGTAACACTATCATTAATCTTTCTTTCTGTCATTTTATCTATTCCAAAAGCATCAATAATCATTCCAATAGAATTTTCAGAAAAGGAAGTTTGAAGTATTTCTCCAGTTGTAATTATAAAGTCCCCGATAGAAAAATCACCATTATTCTTTATTAATGAAATAACAACTTTATTTTCTTCTATTCGTTCTACATATCCAATATTATCTTCATTATTAATATATACTTTTTCAAAATAGAAAGCATCTTCAAGACCGGTAGCTTCAATAATAAAGTCATTAATTTTTGTTACTTTACCAGCATGAAAAATGTTATTATTTTTTACAATATTATCTATTTTTTTACTAATTATATCATTAATATTGTTTTGCATAAATAAATAACGAATAATAAAGTTGCAGTATAAAGATGGATTATATTATCAATCTGCAAACATTATATTATCCAAACTCCTTTTTATATTTCCACCATTTTATTCTTTTTTAGATACTATAATCATATATAATACCTTTATAAGATATTTTAAATCCTTCAGTCACACTATCATCATAAATTGTTTTAATATTTTCATCTAATTTATCATAATTTATTTTTTTATCACCAACAATAATCTTGATTTCTGGATTAGTTTTAATTATTAATTCATCAATCTTGTGAACTAATTTTTTTATATCAAAATTTCCAACATCTAAATATTTTTCTAAAATCTTTTTTTCACTATCTGAAAGAAGTTCTTTAACTATCATTTTTTGTTCATTAGTTTTATATGATGATATTCGATAAATAATATCATATGTAAAATAACTTTTAATTTTTAATAAACTATGATAATTATCATTACTATCTTTTTTTATTTTTGAAAGAAATGATTTTATTATTTTTTCAGAATCAAAATCAAATTTTTCTTTGATAATTTTATAACTTGAAAACAAATTACCATCATCAAAATCAGCATATTGCGGTAAAACTACATCATTTTTACTTTGATTACTTATAAGTAGTTCCTTTTCTTTATTTTCACTTCTGATTTTATCTAGTTTTTTTTGTTCTTCATTAATACTATTATTTAATTCTTCAACCTTTTGTTCTTTATCTCCTATTAATACATTTAATTTTTCTATTTTATTAAGAAAATTATTCTTCATAAGAAGAGAAGTTCTTTTCATAATATAATATAAAAGTAAAGATAAAATTAATACTAAAACAATAACTGTGATAATAACAATTAATATTTCATCCATAAACTATGATACAAATGGATTAAAGAATAATAGCATAAAGCAAAAAGCAAAAACCAATAATATAAAAATTGATGCCACAATAAGTAAAATCATCATTGAACTAACTATTTCATTTTTTACACCAGGATTTCTTCCTACTGCTTCTGCAATTTTGGAACCTAATAATCCTATTCCAATACCAAATCCAGCTACAGAATAACCAATAATTACACCAACTGAACTCATTATTGAAGATACAACATTATCCATACATACACCACCTTATCATAATACATTATATATTGTACCATAAATAAAAAAAAAGATAAATAAAAAAACAATATTTTTTTTTAAAAATTAATAATAAAAGACTAAAGAAATCATCTCTAGTCTTCTTTATACATATCTTTTATATTGCTAAAGCAAACTTTTTACTAATATTAACATCTTGTTTTTTATCTGAATAAACTGCATTTTCTACTCTTAATTCATATAATGTACCATTATCAAGTTCAAAACTACCACTAAAACCATTATTACTAATCATTTCACTATAGTTAACAGATAACATTTTATTTTGAATACCATTGACATACAGAATAATATCACAAGATTCAAATGCATATGAAGTTGGCATTTTATAATTAAAATATACTTTACCAGAAGATATTTTCTCGATTTTTAATTCATATTTTATTTTACTTGTTCGAATATTTATAACATCTTCAATTTTATCATATAAGCTTTTCTCTTCTAAATCATCGGTTACAATTTCAATATCTCCTAAGCTAATGGTATATTCACTATTTGGTGTCAAATCATATATTCGATATTTAGTTTCATACTTATCTAAAATAATTTTTTCAGTAGTTTTTACACCATTAAATTCTCCTGTCACTAGTAAATAAACTGCTTGATATTTATTTTCCGGATCAGTAACTGCATATGTAACATCAATATATGATTGGTAAGCAATCGCACCTCTTAGGCTTACTCTTTTACTTAGTGGTGTCGTATTTTCTGCACTTGCAGCATCATTTGAGGTATTACCATTAATAACAACATTATTATATGTAACTTGATTATTTGCTGATGTAATTAAATCATGATTTTTAGCATATTTCGTAAAGTCATTAACTAACTCATTATATGCATCTAAAAGTTCTTTTTCATCATAATTATATTGGGTTTCTGGTTCTTCTTTTTCAACATATTCATTACTACTTCCAATAACTGTTTTTAAATCTATTTCTAAATCTCCTATTATTAATTTCTCATTAGCAATATCAAAAAGATAATTGGCAAATTCTAATTTAACAGGATTAATTGTTCGAACGTTAATAGAATCATTTAATAATGAAGCATTACCTTTTTTATCAAGACTAATTAATAAATACTTTTTAGTATAAATTGTCCGATCACTAGTGTATATCTCATTTGAAACAATTAAGTATAATCGATCATCCAATTTATAGAAATAAGGTGAAGTATCCCTAATAGTAATTAAATCATTTATTTTAGTTATTTCACCATTATTTTTTACTTGATATGTGGTTCCTAGAATATTGACACTATCATTATTATTTTCATAAATAACTGGATGCATTCCTAATGTATAGCTCTCTGCATTATTAGATAAATAGTAATACTCTCCATTCCACTTCTCTTCTATTTTTCCACCATCGGTTGTATCAATCATGTTAGTATCTTCATAGAAAAGAATAGAACTGTTTGTTATGTCATAAACATATTTACTTTTATTTCCTACCATCCGAGCAGAATGAACAAGAATCCCAACAATCCCTAAAATAATGACAATAAAGACTAGGATAAATATTTTATTTTTTAAACTAAGCTTCATTTTCATTACCTCCGGCATAGTAATCTAATTCAATTGATTCTACTAACTCATCATCACTATAAAAATTAGCTGTTACTAAATATACCACGTCTGGATTATAGTTATCATCATCAACATTAATTGTATAATAATATAAGTCATTATTACTATCATATCTTGCAACAAATGAATCCGTTCTAGAATAGTAGAAACCACTATTTACTGATGTAATAGTATAAGTTATTTTATCAACATCATCTATTTTATATGAATCTGAAAATATCATATCAATCATATTTTTTCCGGTTGTATTTCTAGTCAAAACAACTGTTCCAATATCTAAATCAGACCCATACTCATAATATTTCATTTTGCTTATTTTAGTATGCGTTATACCATCATTATTATAATCAACATTTGTCTCGACAATAAAAGTATAAGTTTCATTATTAATCAAATTGTATTCACTTTCATCAAATTCAAATTTTCTATTGGCTCCAAAAATTGAAACATCATTAATTATAGCAATGACATTATCTTTAGAATCTAATAATTTAGCATCATATTTATTATCAACAATAATATTAGTACTATCATTTATACTAACTCTAAAATATATTGAATTATCAGTTTTACCACTTGTTATTCCAATAAAAGGATTTTCATAATCCATAACTACAAATTCCTGTTCTACCGTTCCTAATTCAAGTTCAAACTCTTCATCATCTAAGGTATATATTCCAACAGGCCTCATTTTTATTTTATATCGTCCTCCATAAGTTAAATCTTTATTTCTTCCAGGAGCAGCATCTAAAGAAAGATGCATTTTCTTAAAGAAAGCTGTTGAATTAGGTAAAGAAATATCTGATAATACATATTCGTCATTTTCAAACTTGTAAATAGTATATTCAATATAATTAAATCCACTTACATTCTCTAGTGAATAATCAATATTTAATGTTTTTTGGCGATAAGTTGTTGTTGCAAGTTCAACATTTATATCACTAATTCCAACATCAGATAATGTATGGAAGTTATACATTACACCAGAAACTTTTTGATCAACATCATATAGATTCTTTTTTTCATAACTTCCAGTTTCATTATTATATAAGTACGTATACATAATAAAATAATAATTAGTTTTGGGTTTTAAACCATTTACTTGAATATGTTCGGAAAACTCTGAAACATCTTTAGTAATTGTTTTTATTAAATTAGAATTACTTCCATTTAAATCCGTTTCAAAAACATCAATATAAATCTTATTATCTCTAATTTCATTAGTACCAGAATCAATGATTTTAGCATCTATATATACACTTTCAATAAGTGGTGTAATATTTAATTTATTATTAGATTTTATTACAGATACACCTGGAACAATATAATCAAATTTAAAAGTACTATTGTTAGATGTTATGGTATTACTCTTAACATTTTTCATTATTATGCTATTATTTTCGTACATGACACCAGTCTGATTAATTTTCAAATTTAGTACATTTCTAACGCCATTAAAAGTTACGAAATTAATATTTTTATTGAGTGCATCAAAACTCATATTTGCTAAATTACCATATGCACTTCCAGCTGGAAGAATTCTTGTTCCTTGAAAAGAATAATAATACCCTACGTCATCATATGTTGCATTTTGAAGTAAACTATAACCACTTACATTATCAAAACCTGTAATACCATTATCAAAATATACAACTAAACTCACATTTATTTCAACACCAATATATTGTTTTATATCAATGTAATCAACAACTATTTCCGATGATGAAAAATGACTACCACGAATGGTCTTACTACCTAGTCTTTCTTTATCTGCTTGATTAACAGGTTCAATAACAACATCAATATTAGCAATACTATTATAGTTTACATTTAAATTATTAAGAACAATCGACATTTTATTATCCTGGGCATTAATGGTATATGAAAGACTCGCATTATCAATCATACCATAAAAATATTGTGCTGTTAAACTAGATGTTACCAAATCTGAATTCTTTATAAATCTCTCGTTTTTAGAGATTGTCAAATTATTACCTTGCACAAGATTGCTAAAAGTTACTGCTTGATACTCTTCTACATTAGGAATAATTGTTGGTGTGGAAGAAGGTTCCAAGCTTGAATTAATAAAGCCATATAATTTATTATCTGCTAAAACATAATCAACATCTTTAACAAGATATTTCCAAGTAAAAGAATTACTATTTGATGAAGATGGATATAAACTAAATATAGCTTCTTGCTTTTTAGGTTTTATAACATCACTTTTCAAAACAGCATTTTCATCAATACTCTTTGGGAAAATAGTTTCAGCATTACCATCGTTATCTAAATCTATGTAAACTTCATAGGTAAAATAGTAACTATTACCTCTTCGTAATTTATCACTATCAACTACATCATAACGAGTCCCATTATCAAGAAGAAATATCGTATCATTAATCGTACCATCTTGATTAAAGAAAACTTTTTTATCTAAATTTTCAAGTAGTTCATACTCATTTGTTAGATGATTATATCGATAAACATGATAAAGAATATATTTTGCATTTTCTGTACTATTATCATATTTAGCAGATACACTATAGCCTATAATAGTATTTGCATCTAATTCATCATTATATGGTATCTCAAAAGAATCAGAAAATTTATTTAAAATCTGATTAACAATAATTTGAGATTCATCTAAATTAGGAAGACTTGGTATATAATCTTTCATTTCAATATTAAAAACATTATTAACAATATTAATTTTATTACTATCATATCCTGTATAATCATATGCCTCGTCAACAACTAATGTATAGTTTTTTTGTTTAAAATCAGAATTTTCGCTATTAAAGAAATTAGCATCAATTACCTTACTTGTATCAAAATACATTGATTTCAAAGTACTAGTATATTCATCCTGATTGGTATCAACTACTTTTTTATAAACTTCAACTTTACCATTTGTTGTTGTACCTTGATATAAAGTAAATGTTAATGATGATAAAGTACTTGCCTCAAAAGAAGCATCTTCATCTTCACTAGATAAATTAAAATCAATGGAAAAAGCATCCGAAAGTGTATTATTCAATTTAAAATTAGCTTGTAAATTTTTAGGCATTCCGGTTTGGACTTTAACACTACCAATATATGTTTCATCAGCAGTTTCATTAGAATCTTGTAAGTTAATTGAAGCATAGACATCAAAAGTATATGTTTCATTAGCGCGTAAATATCTAACATTAATTGGAATACTATTTTTAGGTGTTTCTGCCGTTATCATTTCTGATTTATAGTAATCAATAGAATTTTTATAAACAATCTTATATGTATCACTCATGATTGTACCTGATGGATCATCAATTACAATAGCACCATTTATTTGTTCCCATGTTATATTAGATGGTTCAAAACGTAAGGTTGGAAAAGCAACTCCATCAATTTGCATAATGGTTCCGAGATTATCTATATACTCTACATTCTTTTCATTATCAAAAAATTCGGTTACTAAACGATAAGTATAGGCAACTCCACGGTGAATTTTATTTTCATCAACTTTTACATTAACAGGTCCTAAACTATCTTTAGTTAATACTAATAATGGTGTGGCTTTTGAAATATCACTTCTGGCATCAAATACTTCATAACGATATCCTGTTACACCATAATCTTCATCAATAACTTTTGAAGCATCAAGTTCAAATGATGAATCAATTTTACTAATTGAATATGTTAAACCACTAATTTTAGGAGCATTTTTTAAAGTCATAATATTTTCTTTTTGATTATATCCATCATCTACAATTAATCCAGAGCTTAAAATATCATACATTATTACCAAATATTTTTTATTATGTTCCAGCTCATTAAAAACAACCTCATATTTATTACCAGTATTAAAATTTAATTCTTTATAGTCTAACAATTTATTTTCTTCATCATATATTCCTAATGTTACAGAATTAACTTTAGAATACTTTTCTTTAACAACATCAATTACAATACTATTATTGGTAACATAAGATTTCGTAAACATTACACCCAAAGACTCTGTACGAAAAATTTTAGATACAAAACTGCGGTCATAGGTAATATCATCAATTTTATAACTACCCTTAGCATAAAGAGTATATTCTGTATCTGGTTTTAAATTAGGATATGATACTGATGCGTATAAATTTCCATCACTAAGTGGCATTTCATAGATTATTTTAGACGTAGCATTTTCAACAATACTAATATTGACATCACCTACTAGTGTAGCATCCGGATCACTTATTTCGATAGTTGCATCAACTTTTAAGGCAGTAAGTTCAAGGCTTGTAACCTTAAATTCCGGTGGACTTAATACTTTTTTTTCATCAACTGTTTCTTCAATATCAGAATTTCCTTCATTTATTCCACTATTAGTTCCTGGATTAATATTTGTCCCATCAATAATGTCTTTATCAATATTAGGTTTCTTAATATTAATATTTTCTGTCTTCGCTTCTTCTGTTATGACATCAATATTATCATCATTATCAATAATCAAATTAGAAAGAGTAATATATTTTTTATTATTTTTTTCAATTGTCTTATCTTTTAAATTAATAACGATATCCCCAATAATTATTTTAGTATCATCAATCGTTTGATGATATTTATCAGCATTATATATTCTTAATACTGAGCCACTTGAATATTCAAAGTATAAGTAATCACTAAATTCAACAATATCATCAGTAGCAAATAACACTTTAATATTTTCTCCAGCTAAAAGAAATTTATTATTATTAACACGTAATAATAGCTTACCAAAACTTACTTTATCCGTATTTATCGTTTCAATTTCATATCTATTATTGTTATAATTAATTTCTGTGTTTTTGAAAATATTATAGTAAAAAACAATATTCTGATCAATATTATCCAAATCTATACCTACTGTATTCTTAAGTAACAAAAGATTTTTATTTTGATAATGAATAATCGTAGAATCATCGACTTTAACATTGTCATTACTAGAAGTGAAACTGATTCGGTTATCATATTTTTTGTAACTATAATCGGTTCCTTTAGAAAAAGGTAATACATTGGCTTTACTTTTTTCGTCTAAGTAAATGGCATATCCATCACTTGTAAAACTTTTTGTAAATAAATTTATATTTTTATATACCAAAAATGCTCCATATCCAATTACTCCTATTATCACTATAATAAAAGCAAAATATAATAACTTATTTTTTTTCATCATATCACTCTCTTTCTCGTTACCTTCTGATATCTTCTAATATAATTATAACATTTTTTTGGTAATAATAAAGTATTTTTTGAAAAAAAGAAAAAAGATGGAACATCCATCAATCTTTTGGTTTAAAAAATAAAGAAAAGATAAAGGCAAAGAAAATGGCACTCGTAATACCTGAAGCAGTAAAATCAAACATACCCATTGCTATACCAATAAAACCATTATTGGCAGCTCTAGCCATCGCTCCATGAGTTAACAAGTGTCCAAAGCTAGTTATTGGAACTAAGGCTCCGCCACCAATACATTGTACAATTTTATCATAAATATTAAAAATATCTAGTGAAGCTCCAATAACTACAAATAATGATGTAATATGTCCTGGAGTTAACTTAGTATTATCAAGAATAATTTGTCCTATTAAGCAAATTGTTCCAGCAAAAAGAAACGAATAAAGATAAATCATTCAACCACCTCCAAACTAACAGCATGGGCAATGGATAAGATATTTTCTTTTTGAAATACTAAAGTTGGATTAAATAATGCCCCTGTTGCGACATATAAAACCCTTTTTAATTCTTTATTTTTCATTTTAGGAACAATATCACCATACATTACTAAAGCACTACATACAGGACCTGAACCTCCTGCTTGAACTTCTTTTTGATTTTCTGTATCATATAACATAATTCCACAATCATTATAATTTTTTGATAAATCCATGTGATATTCTTTTTGCATACATTCAATTAATATATCTTTTCCAAACATTCCTAAATCTCCTGTTACTATTAAATCATAATAACTAGGTTCTCTTTGTAAATTAGTTAAATGACGATAAATTGTATCCGCTGCGGCTGCAGCCATATTTGCTCCCATATTATTAGGATCACTTTGATTCATATCAACCACTCTTCCAATTGTTGAACTTTCCACTCTTATACTAGTTTTTTCATTAGTTAATAAACATGCTGCCCCTCCTGTTGCCGTAAAGGTAGCCGATGATGGTTTAGGAGCTCCATATTCTGTAGGATTTCTAAATTGACGCTCTGATACCATATTATGAGAACTAACCGAAACAATACTATTATTTATTTTATTTGAATCAATTAAATTAGATGCTACAATAATTCCTTCCGTGTTAGTAGCACAAGCAGCATATAACCCAAGAAAGGGAATGTTATATTTTAAAGCGGTATAACAAGCTGATGTTATTTGATTTTGTAAATCACCTGCTACTAACAAATCAATCTTATCCTTTATGATATTCTTCTTATCTAATAAAATATCAATACTTTCTTTCATTAAATGAATTTCGGCACTTTCAAAACTATCTTCATTCATATATAAATCTTTGTAACTACGATCAAATCTTTTACTTAAAGGTCCTTCATGTTCAAATGGACCAACTACGGTGGCAACTGTATCTAAATAAACATTATTATATTGATTTGTCATTATATCCCTCCTAATAAGAAATATCTTATAATTCCAAAGATATATGCGGAAACAATTCCATATAAAATAACCGTTCCTGCTAATTTAAAAATATTTGCTCCTAATCCCGTAACAAAACCTTCTCTTCGAAATTCAATTGCGGCACTTGTCATCGAATGGGCAAATCCCGTAATAGGAACAATTAAACCACATCTTGCTTTATTAACTAATTTATCAAAGAACCCTAGGGCAGTAAATAAACTTGCTAAAAAGATTAATGTTACCATCATAAAAACAGCAGCATCACTACTAGAAATATTTAAATAATAAGAATATAATTCTAATAAAAATTCCCCTAATACCCCAACTAAACCACCAACAATAAAAGATACAATGGCATTACGTAATCTTCTCTCCTTCGGTTTATGATTCATAACAATTTTTTCATATAATTTTCTTTCCATATATTCACCATAATTATTATGAACCTATTTTTTATTAATTATTCTAAAAAAAGAAAACAATCAATCCGATTATTTTCTTTTTATTGTTTAACTAAACGTTTAGAATCCATATTATTTTTATTGTTATATCTTCTAATAGCATTAACATCATCAAATCTTACTATTAACTCGTACTTTGTAACATTAAGTTCTTTTTCAATACTACGAATAAAGTCCGCTACATCAATACCTTTATTTTGATTATAAAAAACAATATATTTTATCATTTTTATAATAGGCATTCTTTTAGCATCCTCTAAATACTTTAAATCTAATTCATCAAATTCTTCAATTACTACTTCTCCATGTAAGTATTTTTCCAATTCAATCATTCTTTCTGTTGATAATTTGTCTTTCATAAGTCCTCTTTCCTTTATCATTTTTTAAATAATAAAATTTATAAATCTATTATACCATTATTTAGAAAAAAAGTAATTGTTTACAAAACATAAGTAATTTTTTTAGAAATTTACTAAACTTTTCTCAAAAAGATCGTATAAAGATACTTATATCCTCACTATAAATTTTAATTAATTACCTTTTAATAAATTATTCTATCCTTTAAATGATTTCCTTTAATACTTAACTAATTCTTTATTTTTCTTTGCTTTTACTAAAATACTCATCATTGGATATGTAAAAGTATTACCATTAATATTAGTTATTTCTACTTTAGGAGATAAATATTTTTCATATTCTTCTCTTGATTCTACAACTGTATCAATATAAAAACCACTTTCTTCTAATAAACGTAACCAAGTTTCTTTATCGAGAATACCAAAACGTTCTTTAACTTCTCGTGGATAGCTACTTTTTCCCCATGTAAAGGTATATAAAAATTCTTTTAAAAAGGTTAATCCTACTATAAATGTATTCTTGTTAACTACTTTTATGTCTCTATCAACATCAATTAATTTATCAAAGCCCTGAAAATCCTTTTGAAAACGATATAACCAAATAACATCTTCTGGATTTTTAAAAGTAATATACACTTTTTGATTACGCATTTTTTTGTCAATTAATAATCCATCTCGTAAAATAATAATTCCATCTAAGCATAATAATTCGTTGGCTTTTTGAAAACATTCTTCAATAGGAACACTAGTAAATCTTTTTTCTAAATCATCACAATATGATGAAACTTCATGTAAAACAGAAGAGAAAATAATAGCATCAAACACTTGTTTATTTTTTGATATGTTCATTAAGTCAGTATGGTGTAGTTTCCAATTATTACCCAATTTTTTTAATTTATTAATTGATTCTTCATTTAAATCAATACCAGTAATAGTAGCTTTGGGATTAGTATTTTCTATGGCTTGCATTAAAACACCACTACCACAACCTACATCAAGAATATTTTTCTTATCACTACACATAATTGGTATTAAGCCTTTGGTTGACACTTTCATACTTTCAGTCATTCTTCTTAAATATCTTAAATAATTTTCTTGATTATTGCTCGATAATCTTTCTAATTCATTCATAAATCCCCCTAAAAACATATTTATCATACATTAAATGTAAAGTTTTGTCAAGTGAGGTGTAATTAATGTGTAAAAGAATAATTAAATAACCTTATAAAATAGGTTGTCTATCTTTAAACTCAAACTATATATAAATTTGAGTGTATTTTCTAATGGTGCCGACTGGGTGGAGATTCCATAACCAATTACCAAATTAATGTTAGCAATAAAATCACTAGCCAATATAAGTGTAAATTAATTTCACTTAATAATCAATAATTCTAATTTAATTAATACAAAATAGTTTCTTTGTATGTCCACATAAAAAATTCAATTTATTTTATGTATTATACTTGTTTTATTAATACTATTGTGTAATAATGTATATCTAGTTATATAGGTACTATTCCCCTTTGCTTTTAGAAGGAAAAGGGGTGAAATTATGAGAATACGAGAGAAATATCTTTGTACTATCATAGTACTCCTTATTATTGTGATTTTAATCATTCTAATAAAAATAGTACCAACTGTTTAGTCGGTACCAACTCAATTTATTGGGAATAGTACCTAGCACTCAAAAACTAGGTATCCCCTTTTTTATTATATTCAAGTTTCCTTGCTCACATACTATTAATAACATAAAAAAGAACTTTTTTCAAGTTCTTTTAACACATACTAGAATTTATTTATATGCATTTAAATAATCAATGTCTAATTCTTTTTGGTTACCATTAGCAAAGATGAAACTATACTTTTCACCTTGTTTTTGAACTTTTTTAACCTTTTCGTTTGAAACTAATTTATATTCACTATATGTATCATAATTAAACTCATATAAATGATTATTTTCATCGATAAATGCTCTTAATTCTTCATCAACCTCGTCAATAAATCCTAATTTAATCTTACCACTATTATTTCCAAATATATACGTTTTATCATTTTTAACATAATTATTGCCATCAGCATAGTAGAAATATGTATTCTCCTTATACTCAGTAGATGTTTCTAAATCATAATATTTGCCATCAGCAGTGCGTCCTAACCAAAGTGGTATAAAGTCACAAGTTGATGGGTGTAAATAATCCATATAAATATCTACATAATTATTTGAATTACTAATTTCTTTAACAAAATTACTGTCTGTTAGGTTTTCTTCATACGAATCAGAATAGTTATTTATATTTACCAAATATATTTTACTGTTTGATATAACATATACCAAAGTATGTGGTGAACAATTACCATAATCACTATAGAATACTTTGCTTACATTATTAAACTCTTTTGTAATGCTCTTTGTATTTGATTTATATTTTATAGTTGATTTAGTTTCATCAACACTAACTGATAATGTTGCCTGATTTTCACCAGCAAGTTCAAATTTCTTTTCTTTTTGAATTACTTCTAATTTTTCAGGCATAAAATCCCTTACTTTAAATGACTCAGCAGAAATTTGGGATATATCTAAGTCAGTATTAGTTGTTTGTTGATTATTATCTGTTTGCGTATTATTATTTTCGTTTTGTGAATTATTATTCTCCTGGATATTATTTGACTTCGATTCAGTATTATCATCTTTTTGAATAATCTTTGCATATACTATGTATCCGGCTAATACAACAATTATTAAAGCCATCAATATAATTAATATTTTATTATTGCCATTATTGTTTTGCCTTTGTTGGTTTTCAACATTATCTGTATTTACTTGTTCATTTAAATTTTGATTATTTTTCATATACTACCCCTTTCTATTACGCCAATATTATATATTCATATACTTATTTTTTCAAGTATAATTAGCAAAAATAATATTAATTGACAGTCTATGTTTTCTTTTTAAAACCTTTGATATATTTTCTTTACTCATATCATAAATATATTTTAAAATATCACTTCTATATTTTTTGGTAATTCTGTTAAATTCATTTTATAGTATATTTACCTTTTCGTAATATATACTCCGCCTACCGAAAGGGTTTTCGGCAGGCTCCTCATTCTACTTTTAATTTCCTATTCTATATGGAGATGACACCGTTCCTTCACCACTTATTACAGGCGTTCCAGGTTTAAGTGAAACGGCAGGACGAAGACCCCCAGCAAAATTCATGGCGTCGTAGTAGATTTCACCGGCATAAAGGATAAACCCATCGGCAACGTGGTCGAAATAAGAAGGCGACAAAGACCAATACCAATTTCCTATTGTTAAGTAAAATGCTCCATTTGTTTGACCATAAACTCCTCCTGCTAAAACCATTTCATCCTCAGTTAGCATTGCAACTGGATATTGTAATTTTTGGTTTCCATTTCCATTACTTACTGTAAATGCATCATTTTTGTTTGCACATGCTAAACTTGGTTGATTTTTTGTTGTGCTTGTTCCACTTGCATTGTTACTTCTTTCATGTGCTCCAAACAATAATGAATAAGTTCCATTTATTGTTCCTGTTGCTGACCATCCATTATATCTTCCTATACTTCTATCATTACACCAGATTGTATCTTCAAGTTTACTTGTTACAGTATTCATATTACTTAAATACCATGCATCAATTTGGGTTTTAGCATTTGATGGGTTTGTATTCGTTTGCATATCTTTTATTGCTTCTTCTATTCCTTTTCCATCACTTATTGTTATATAGAATTTTGTACTTTCTCTCATCCAATAAACATATCTTATTGATGTACATGTTCCTTCTGCATCGGTAGAATTGCAACTATAATGATGTGTTGCATCTGGATTTGTTACTGTTGCATCTGTTAATTTATAATTTGTTCCATCCCATGTAAAACTGTTTCCAAATCTTGCTCCACTTGTCCAATTTGATATGCTAATTGGATATACTGTTCCATACATGTATCCTACATAGGCTGGGGAATTACTTTTTGTATTAAATGCAAAAATATTTGTTCCTGATATATTGATATGTGTATCAAATCCTGTATTATCACATCCATTTTCCGTAATTAAATCTCCTGGTTGCATCATTTGTAATTTGAATGTTATTGGACTTTCTACACTTGAACTTCCTGTATATGTCCACTTTATAACATTGCTTGATGTTAGTGTACCAAATTCATATGTGTCATTCATTGGTTCTCCACCACCATTACCATATGATTCAACATTTGTACCATCTTTATAGAATGTCCATTGTCCTCCTGTTGATGAACCACTTGTTCCTGTTTGAACTAATTTATATCCATCTCCTGCTGGAACTGTAAAACTAATTTCCTTTGCTGTATTATCTGTTATTGTTATATCCCAACTGTTATCGGTAGAATTAAAGGTAAAATTATTTGTTGCACCACTTGGTATTGTGTATTGACTTTCAGTTAATGGCATTTCTCCATATATAGCATTTAATTCACCATTATAAATTAATTTAACTCCACCTGTATCTGTTGTTCTTACTGCTTTCCAGCATTTATTATTGAATACAACATTATTATCTTCTACTGCTCCTCGATAATAAACAATTGGATATGCATCATTTTCTGTTCCTGCTCACTTACAAATTCACTTTGTTCATTATCTAATATTCCTCTATTTTTAGTAGTATCAAAGTTTTCTTGTTTCATTATTTCTTCAAGAGAACCTTTTACCCAGATTCCTTCATTTGCTTCTACTTTTATTTGGAAGGTGATTGGAGAAGCCTGAAGCGCATTCCAATCCGTTGTTGTTAATACTGTTTTACCTTCTGCCATAGAGTTTGGGGTTCCCATATTATCTGATTCTGTTCCATCATAGGTATCACTTATTAATATTTTATTTTTATCTAAATATGCCTTAATAGTTAATTTACCATTAACTCCTTCGGCTTGTCCACTTGTTGTATTAGGTTTAATAAATCCTACTAATAGCATTTGGTCACCTACTAATGTATCACCTACTAATTTCTTATAAATTGTAGCATTTTTATCTTCTCTTGCTGTAAAATAGTTGTTGCTAGATGTTCCTAAATTAGTTACTGCTACATCTAAACTAATTGGAACTACTTTTCCTGTTGTTGTATAAATATTTGTATTTTCACTAGAAACTAAATATTCTACACCATCTACATAATCAGTATCTCCTTCAATTTCAATTTCTACTGTACCTACTTTTGTTTCATCAGCCATTGCTTCTGTATCGGTTGGATCAATAGGGAATAAATTATTTAAACTAATTGTTTTTGTTTGTCTTGTTACAAAACTTATTCTTCCTACACTAACAGTATTGGCTGCACCTGTACGAGTATAGTTAAAAAAGGCATAAGTTACAGTACTTAATAGCATTACTAATGCAAATACACCAATTACAATGAGCATTTGTTTTCTTGATTTAATCATTATTACCACTCCTCTTCTATCATTAAATATCTTATAATGTAATTATATAATAATTACTTACAGTTTTCAAACATTTCTTTTACATTTTCAAACATTTTACAATAGACAGCGATAATAATAATTATAATAATAATAATTTAGATGAATACTTTTTTTACCATCTTTTTTATTTTTTAATTATTTAACCTTATTTTATTATCACGTTCAAGTTTTCAAGCATCTATTAATATTATTCTAATTGGAATATCTCCTTCATTAGAAAAATATTCTCCATTTTCTAATTTAAACATATTCATCACTCCTCTCTGAAACACAAAAAAACTAACTATTTCTAGTTAGTAAAAATCATTATGGTGCCAATTGGGTGGAGGTTCCATAACCAATTGCCAAATTAATGTTAGCAATAAATTTACTAACTAATAAAATTATAACATATTACTTATTTAATAACCAGTCCGAAATGTCAATTATTTCTACACCATCTTTAATAAATCCTTCATGATTTAATCTGGCAATAATCATCTTTTTATAACCATCTTTTATGCTTAATAAAGGAGTTATTTCTCTTTTCATTGTTGCTTCATTATCAATATTGTCTACTACTTGAATATAAATTTGTTCATCCCTTTTCATAGCAACAAAATCTATTTCCTTTTCATATAGTGTACCAACATAAATATCATATCCACGTCTTAATAATTCAACTGCAACAATATTTTCTAATATTCTGCCATAATCTTCTTCTTTTCTTCCATGGATTGCTCTTCTAAATGAAGTATCTACTAAATAATATTTATCTTGCGATTTAAGAAAACTCTTTCCTTTTATATCAAATCTTCTCACTCTATAAAAAGCAAAAGCATTGCACAAATAATCTAAATAATTTGATATGGTTTTATGATCACCAGTTTCTAATTCACCTTTCAAGACATTTTCTATTTTAGTCGATGAAGTAATATTTGAAATATTATCAAGTAAATAATCACTTAATTTGTTAAGTAATGATTCATTTTTAATATTATTCTTTCCAACAATATCACGCAAAATCATTGTATTATATATGCTCTTTAAATACTGATTTTTATCCTCTACATTATCGTACAAATATGATCCTGACATTCCACCATCATTCATAAATGAATTAAAAGATAAATAATGATTTTGATTATTAAAATATCTATTGTATTCTTCAAATGAAAAAGGATAGATATTAATTTCAAAAGTTCTACCAGTAAATAATGTAGCTAGATCACTAGAAAGTAAAAATGCATTTGAACCAGTTATATATATTTTATATTTTTCTTCAGAATGAATACTATTAATTGTATCTTCAAAACCATCACATTTTTGAATTTCATCAATTAAAACAAAATTGATTTTATTTTTAACATATTTATTAGAAATATAATCATATAATTTGTCACCAGTTAATAATCCGTCATATTTTCTCTCATTAAAATTAATGTGAATAATATTGTTGTTTTTAATATTTTTATCAATATACTCTATAAACAATTCTAATAATTTTGACTTACCACATCTTCTAACACCAGTCAACACTTTAATATCTGGTGTATTTATTACCCTAATCATTTTGCTTAAATATTCATCTCTAGGAATTATCTTCATCTTTTATCACCCAATATAAATATATCATTCAATTCCCTAAAAGTCAATTTTTTTTATTTTTAGGGAATTATTTTTTTGTTCACTCGCATTTTTGAACAATTATACATTATTATTTTGAGTAAAATATATATAAATATTCATATCACAAACATTATAATACTCAATAATGTTCTATGCATCTAAATAAATGAAGAATATATTATATATTTTTTTAAAAGAAGCATTATCAAACTACTATTCCGAAAAAGTCAACCTATAATTCTGAATTAGTCAAATAATCATTTATAATACATATTATTATAATCAATTATTTACTTTTATATTTATTCAAATAATCGATAATATCATCACAATAATTAATATTTTCTACTAATATACTATCAATTAATGATGATATCTCTTTTTTCTTACAATATCTATCATAATTTATTTTTGCTGCCTCAAGATATAATTCATATATTTTATTATCACCTTTAACAAATATATCATCATTACTTACTATTACATAACCTATACTTTTATTCTTCAAATAATCAAATACTTTACTACAAGCAGATTCTCCAAAAGAAATAGAATTTTTATTCCATTTATAATCAAATAAATTCCATATAAAAATTGCATCATCAACAAATGTGCAATAAAACTTTCCTTCTCTAATAAAAACAATACAATTCATATACTTTTCTTTATAAGCTTTATATTTTTCAATAGATTTCATCTTAAAATTCCTCTCACTATATCTTCTTACCCTCTTGTAATAACCATAATAACTAGCATATGAACGATAATATTTAACTATATTATTCTCTTGTAAATATTTTAATTTGTGATTAATTCTTTTAATAGTTTTCTTATTAAATTTCATTTTAAAACCACAATTATCTATTTTAAACCTATAACCTACAAATATTACACCATTACTTAATCTAAAAATATTACTTTTAGGATTTACATTGAGTTTTAAATCATTTACTTTATTTTCTATTAATTTCCATAATTTTTTTAATTTATCAAAATTAACATCGAATATTAAAATATCATCCATATATCGGATGAAATATTTGCATTTTAATTGTTCTTTAATATAATGATCTAAATCATTTAAATAATAAATAGCTAAAAATTGGCTAGTCATTGCTCCTATAGATAAACCAACGTTATTTTCATAATGTGGAATATCCGTTTTATTATGCTTATTTAATTTATCTACCATGTCATTAATATATGATTTATCGGTTTCACTTATAATACTTTCTATTAATTTAATTACATCAAAATCATTAATATCACGTTTTAACATATTAAGAAGTATCTCATGATTAATAGTATAAAAATATTTACTAATATCCATTTTCAAGACATATATCTCTTTATTAGGATTTTTTATTCTAATCTCATTAATATATTTTTTAGTCAATTTTATAGCATAATCACTGCCCATATTCTTTCTTGTTGCTACATTACAGTTAAGTAATTTTTTCTCTAAATAAGGAAGCAAATAATAATTGGCTACAAAATGATTTATTATCTTGTCATAAACACACTGACTCATTACAAGTCTTGGTTTTGGTTCAAATATCATAAATAAGCGATATGGATATGGTTTATAACTCTTTTCTTTTAATATCTTTCCAATATTATATATATTTGCGTTTTTATTTAATGAAAAATCATAAATTCCTCTTTTATTTTTGCATGACTTCCTGACAATATTCCACATCTTATTTATGTTAGTAAATGTTATTGGTGCATTATATATATTGCTAATTTTCTTCTTTGCCATTATCGATATTATTTTTCCATGAATATATCATATTCTTTATTTCAGATAGCATTCTTATTGCTCGAAGAATTTTCTTAGAATTATTTTCTGATAATTCCGATACCTCACCTAATAAATAATCAATCATTGATATATTTACTATCATTTCACTAATATATTTAATTCTAATATTTCCTTTATTGTAACTGGCTGATAAAAGATTATGTAATAGTGAATAATTTTCATCAAGTAAATGTATTCTGATATCACGATGAACACTTGGTATAAAATTTGTAATAGTATTTCTTACATAGCGATTAAATTCAGCTACTTTATTATATATTTTAAATTCACTGTTTAGCCTCATATCTCACCCCAAAACAGCAGCTTCTATGCTAACTAAAAATAGTTAGCATAGTCTACACTGTTTATATATTTTGAACATTTGTCCATAGAGTTGCATCTGTTTCACAAAAATTAAGAAAACTAGCTTTTTACCCATAACGCATGCATTATAAAAACTAGTATATTATTCTATATTTGGAAAATACGCCACGCGCCCCATTACTATTGTTCACATTATTGTTGTTATTGTCACCTGTAGTATTGACATTACGAACATTAGCATTGTTGTTGTTGAAATTGTTAGGCGAAGCCCCCCAGGGCTCCTACAAGCACGAATTTATGACACAACCCTAAGTTAAACAGATGTTTAACCCAAAATTACAAATTATATTTAATCAAATCTCATAATTCAAGTCAATTCTTTTGTGTCAACTAATTTCAATATTTTATATATTTATTTATATAATAAATCATGCATAATTCCTAAATGAATTATGCATGATAATGGTTTATTTTTAAAGTGCGAAAGGTTTTTCGCACTTATATAACAGTGTATTAGTAATGGCACTAACTTGTTCTTGCAACTATTGGTCCTACAATATATGGGTCATTATATGTTCCAGTACCATTTTCTAACTTCGTGCCAGGTCGAAGTGAAACGACGCCACGCGCCCCATAACTATTGCTCACAGAAGGGTCGCTACGGCCACCCGTAGCATCGACACTACGAACACGAGCACGGTTGTCGCTGAAACTGCTAGGCGAAGCCCCCCAGTAATATTGTCCTGTTTTAGCAAAATTAGCAGTCATTAAATTTCTTTCTGGTTCAGTTAATAAACCTATTGGATATGTTAATTTTGCTTTAGTATTTGTCACAGCAAATCTATCCCACTCATTTACACAGTTTAAATCTCTATTTGCACTATATTGATAGAATTGTAATGTTGTTGTTAGACTTGGAGAATTTGTTGGATTCCATCCTCCTAATTCTCTTATACTTCTATCATTACAATATACTGATGATTGATCTAGATAACTAGTATAAGCTGTTAAATTCTTTTTATACCAGTTATCTAGATATCCTTTCATTGCCGAATTATATACATTTATATTTTCATCTATTTCATTTGCATTTGTTTTATAATTAATCATCTCTTTTAATGCATCTTCTACTGTTTTTCCATTTTCTAGTAATATATAGTAATGACTACTTCCACTTACATAATAATAATATCTTACTTTTGCACAATCACTATCACAGATATAGTGATGTGTCACATCAGGGGCTGTTCCTCCATTTCCATTTGATAATACATATGCTCCATTTTCCCATGCTGCACTAGTATAATATTCCCCAGATTTACTACCTGATTTATAGTCATATTCTTTGTTAAACATATATCCTACTAATGCTGGACTATAATAATTTGAATTAAATGCACTTGTTCCTAATTGACTATAACGTGCTACATCTCCTATTGTGTATTTTGCTACATAAGCTTGAGCAGAATTTGACTGATTTATACTTCCTACATAATAAAGTGTGCTACATGTATCTAAATTTGATAAGCATGTATATGTTCCTATTAATTCTTTATAATCTTCTGTTCCATTACTATTATTATCATTTGTTGTCCAACTTGTTGGCAAACCAGTACTATTTTCGATAGTAAACTCTCCTGTCGTTAGGTCATAATCATAACTTCTTCCATAAAGAGTAGCTGCACTCATACTTTGCAATGTCCCATTACCGACTGCATTTATTCCTTTTGTAGCTGTCCTTGTTGTTTCACATTTATTATTTACGGCTACTCCATTATAAATCATTCTTACTCCACCATTATCGGTAGTTCTGATGACCTGCCAACAATATCCGGCAAATAAAACATTAGCATTTGCTGCTGCTTCATTTCCAGTATAATAATAAACAGTTTGTTTTGTTGCACTTGTTGATACTTGATCTTGGGTTGTAAATGTTGGATTTGATGAGATGATATCGTCGTAACTTGCTATATAACTTGCGGTACTTACTTGTCTTGCTATAGATTGACTTAAAGTTAATGGTTCTTCTACCCATATTCCTTCATTAGCTTCTACTTTTAATTTAAATGATAATGGTGAACTTTGAATACTATTCCATTCAGTTGTAGTAAATACAGTTTTCCCTTCTGCTAATGAATTAGGTGTTCCCATATTATCTGACTCTGTTCCATCATAGGTATCACTTATTAATACTTTACTTGCATCAATATATGCTTTAATATTAATAACTCCATCTACTCCTTCAGCCGTTCCACTTGTGGTATTTGGCGCAATATAGCCTACTAATAAATGGCTTCCTTCTTCTAATTCTCCATCATATTCTATTTTATATTTACTAACCTGATAATTATCTCTATTAGTATAATAATCACCTGTTTCCTCTGTTCCTAATGTATTACTATTATTTCCAGTTACTGATATTTCTAATGCTAGTGGCAATTCTTTTGCATTAATTCCACTTCCTACTGTCATATTAACATCACTTGCAGTAACGACATATTCTACTCCACCACTATAGTCTGTATCACCAGTTACAGTTATGGCGACACTCTTGGCGTTAGTTGTATCTGTTTCTGCTTCACTACTTGTTATTGGAAAAGCATTAGTTAAATTTATATTTCCTGATTGTGATGAATTAAAAGCTATTCTTCCTACTCTAATTGTATTCGCTGTTCCAGTTCTTGTATAATTAAAAAATGCATATGTTATACTTCCTAATAACATTACTAATGCAAATGCTCCAATTACTACAAACATTTGTTTTTTTGATTTAATCATAATCGTCACTCCTATCATCTAATCTTACAATATTATTATAAATAATTGTTTTACATTTTTCAACTATTTATTTTACATTTCCAATTATTTTACAATGACCAGCGGTGATAATAATAATAATAATAATAACAATAATAATATTTGACACTTTCGAGTATGTAAACTAGTTTTTATTAAGAACACTCAGTGTTCTTCTAGTGGTCCAAAATTAATATATTTTTTTTATAAATTAACAAGAGCATAAGAGATTGGTCCTAGAATTCATACAAACCCTAGAAAAATCTAGTATTTACATGGGACCAAACTTATTTTGCACTTGCAAAATGGACCACTTTCGGTGGTCTCTTTTCTCTCATTTCCTTATTATATAATGATTTTAGGAGAACACTTTTTTACCACCATATTATTTTTTTTTATTTTATTTTCAGTAAAAATACCACCAAACATTTTTTCAATTATATGACCTGTAATAGAGATTTCCTAATATTTTCAATGTATTCTTTACTCATATCATAAATGTATTTTAAAATATCTGGTGTATATTTCTTTCGTAATTCAGTTACATCCATAGTAATGATTCCTAATCTTATTTTATTATCAAGTTCAAGTTTTCGATCATCTATTAAAATTATTCGTATTGGTATATCATTTTTATTAGATAAATATTCACTACTTTTCAATTCTGCATCATAAATTGTTTCATAATAATTTAAATTACAATTTATTTTATAATTTACAAATTGATTTAATTTATCAAAATATTTCTTGGCATCTTCTTTTTTTCGATATTCACAATTAGTTGGTATTCTATTTCCCTTTTCATCTTGAAATAAAGTTAAATTAAATGGTGTTTTATATTTTAAATGATTCATTGATAAAGTACTTATGTATGATGATAAAAAAGATATATTTTTAATTACAAAATCATCATCTTTTTTCTCTACTACAATATCTTCAATATAATGTGATATTATTTTTTGCTTTTCCTCTCTTGATAGTATCATCCAATCAGATATAAGATTAATATAGTTTGTAGGATTATTTATAAAATCTATTTTTTGTGTATCTTCAAAGATAATTAAATCATCTAAAGTAAATGATAAATTATCATATTGTTTTTGTTCTTCTATTTTATTTTCTATTTCTTGTTTTCTAAATTCAATCTGTTTTAAATCTTTTTCAAAAACATCTAATTTTACTACACCTTTAATATAAGCAGCTTTAATTCTATCAATTTGACTTTCTAAGTTCTTTAATTCTTTTTCATATTCATCTATTTTATTATTTAATTTTGATTTTATAAATGGTGTGTAATAATCATTTAATAATTCTTCTTGTTTTTGTAATAGAATTAATGCATCAATAAGTTTTTCTTCAATAATATTTTCATTAAAGAAACATTTACAATGTTCACACTTATAGTAATAGTATTTCTTTCCTGATTTCTTTTTTGATGCTGAACCACCTAAAATATTCCCACATTTAGAGCATTTAATTTTATTTGTAAAAAGATATGTTGATGTTCTTTCATAATGTCTAGCATTTCTTTTCTTTTGGTATTGACAATTATCCCATATTTCTTTACTTACTAATGGTTCTACAACATTTTCATAATATGTTGGATGCTTAGTTCTTTTTCCATGAACAAAATCACCTTTATAAACTTCTTTACTTAAAATTTTCTGAATTGTTGTATCATACCAAGTATCTCTTCCTAACACTTTTTCTTTATTAAAAATATTAGCTATCTTTTGATGTGAATTACCTTCAAGATATAAGTTAAATATTCTGACTATTATATCTTTAGTTAATGGATCTGGTACTAATTTTTTATTATCTCGCTTATAACCTAATGGCGCGCTATAAGGTAAATGTCCTTGTTTAATTGCTCCTGCCATTCCTACTTTTGTTCTTTCAGAGCATTTCTCTATTTCATTTTGGGAAACACTTGTCATTATTCTCATAACCATTCTGCCATTTGATGTTGTGGTATTGGATTCATCAGCCATACAATCAATATCACATTCATTATCATTTACAAATTTCATTAGTTTTTCAATATCAAAGACAGAACGAGTTAATCTATCTAGTTTAAAAGCCACAATTACATTTATCTTTTTATCTTTTATATCATTCATCATTTCTTGATATGCTGGTCTTTTATCGTTTTTAGCACTTATTCCAGCGTCTTGATATACTTTATATATTTCATATTCTTTAAAGCCACAATATTGTTTTAAACGGCTCTCTTGTTCTCCTAAACTAAAACCTTCTCTTGCTTGATCTTCAGTTGAAACACGAATATAAATACCAGCTATCTTTCTTTCATTATCCATTCAAATTCTCCTTTCTCAGTTAAAAAGTAAACATTTCTTGATTATTTATACTATCATTTTTTATTTCATTGTCAATTCCCACTTCGTGGAATAGATATTAATTATTCTTTAGATATTCTTCTAATTCAGTTAATTTAATTTTATCTTTATAACCATTTATAAAAACTGTTTTAGTATCTTCAAATAGAAGATAATCATTTCCTTTAACTTTTAATACATGTGGCTTAACAAAACCTAAATTAGTGTCTTTAACTGATATAATACTACCTTCTATAAGTTCATATTTAACATTTGCAAAACTACATATTATTTCAATCTTCTTTCTTAATGATTCACTTATTGTAAGTTTTTTAGTTTCTAATTTAAACATACTCATCACTCCTTTCTGAAACACAAAAAAACTAACTTTAAAGAGTTAGTTCATTTATTGCATCTCGGAAAGTGTCCGAGTTTCACACTAATATGGTGCCGACTACCGGATTTGAACCAGTGACCTACGCGTTACGAATGCGTTGCACTACCACTGTGCTAAGTCGGCATAAAAGGGAATAATCCCTTAAATATTATTTTAATGCATCACGTCTTGAAAAGTTAAGTCTTCCTTTATTATCGACACCAATTGCTTTAACTAAGATTTCATCCCCTAGTTTAACAACATCTTCAACTTTTTCAACACGTTCTTTAGCAAGTTTAGAAATATGTACTAAGCCTTCACATCCAGGCCATACTTCAACAAAACATCCAAAGTTTTCTATCTTAACAACTTTAGCAGGATAGATTTGACCTTCTTCAACTTCTCTTGCTAAATTCTTTATCCATTCTGCAGCTTTATTAATTACTTCTCTATCCATATGATAAATCATTACACGACCATCATCTTCAAGTTCAATCTTAACAGCACGAACATCATTAACTGTCTCAACATTACTTGTTTCGCAAATGATTTTAGTAATCATATCGCCACCTTTACCAATAACATCTTTGATTTTATCAGGATTTATCATAAATGTTTCCATCTTAGGAGCATATTGTGATACTTCTTTTCTTGGTTCCTTAATTTGTTTTTCCATAACATCAAGAATTTCTTGACGAGCATCATGAGCTTGGGCTAAGGCTTCTTTTAAGATTTGTTTTGTAATTCCTTTAATTTTAATATCCATTTGAAGGGAACAAATACCTTTTCTAGTTCCTCCAACTTTAAAGTCCATATCTCCTAAATGATCTTCCATTCCTTGAATATCTGTAAGGATTGTATAATCTTTACCATCTTTAGAAGTAATAAGTCCCATGGCAATACCTGCAACTGGAGCCTTTAATGGAACACCAGCAGCCATTAAACTCATACATCCAGCACAAATAGTAGCTTGTGATGATGAACCATTACTTTCAAGAATTTCTGATACAACACGAACAGTATAAGGGAATTCTTCTTCACTAGGCATAACTTGAGCTAGACATCTTTCACCTAAAGCACCATGACCAATTTCTCTTCTTCCAGGACTTCCATAACGACCCGTTTCTCCAACAGAAAATGCTGGGAAATTGTAATGTAACATAAAGCGTTTTTCTGTTTCAAGGCTTAATCCATCAAGAATTTGGTTTTCATTAATAGCACCTAATGTAGTTACTGCAAGAGCTTGAGTTTCACCTCTTGTAAATAGAGCTGATCCATGAGTTCTTGGTAATAAATCAATTGCCGTTGACAAAGGACGAATCTCTGTCATACTTCTTCCATCACTTCTTGTTTTTTCATTAACTGTTATACTTCTAAAAATATCATATTCAATATTTTCTAGAATTAATTTTACTTTAGTTAAAAGTAATGTTAATTCTTCATCAGTTAATTTATCTTTATTTTCTTCTTCATATTTCTTAACTACTTCTTCTTTAACAGCATCAATAGCAGCATACTTTTCAAGTTTTTCATGAATACGCATTGCCTTGTCTAATTTATCACTAGCAAGTTCTGTTATTTCATTTACTAAATCATCATCAAGTTCAATATGTTCATATTCCATTTTTTCTTGACCAATTTCCTTAATAATTTCTTCTTGGAATTCACATAGTTCCTTAACTGCTTCATGACCAAACATTAAAGCCTCTAACATATCACTTTCAGATACTTCTTTAGCACCAGCTTCTACCATATTAATAGCATATTTTGTACCTGCTACTGTTAAATCTAAATCACTATTTTCTAATTCATCTGGTGTAGGATTAATAATAAATTCTCCATTAACACGTCCTACTTTAACACCAGCGATTGGTCCATCAAATGGTATTTTACTAATACATGTTGCAAGACTTGATCCAAACATGGCTGTTAATTCTGGTGAATTATCTGTATCAACAGATAAAACAGTATTAACAACTTGTACTTCATTACGGAAGTTTTCTGGAAACATTGGACGCATTGGTCTATCAATCATACGAGCCGCAAGTGTTGCCGCATCAGTTGGTCTTCCTTCTCTTTTAATAAATCCACCAGGTATCTTACCAACAGAATATAATTTCTCTTGATATAAAACCATTAATGGAAAGAAATCAGATAAAATATTAGCTGTTTTACTAACAACAGCCGTTGATAAAATAACAGTATCTCCATAACGAACTAATACTGCTCCATGAGCTTGTTTAGCTAGTTCTCCATGTTCTACTACTATTTTTCTTCCACGAAATTCTTTTTCAAATACTTTTTTCATTAAATCACATCCTTAATTCTATAAGTTTTTCTAAACGTTTATTATTATACTATACTTTTTTTATTTTTGAAAGTCTTTTTTCTAAAAATAAAGACACTTAATACAAGTGCCTATTTTCTTAATCCTAATTTTTGAACTAATGCTCTGTATCTTTGTACATCTTCTTTTGCTAAATAATTAAGTAAACTCTTTCTTTGACCTACCATTTTAAGTAGTCCACGATTTGAATGATAATCATGTTGATGAACTTTTAAATGTTCATTTAAATCATTGATTCTCTTAGTTAATAAAGCAACTTGTACTTCAACAGAACCTGTATCATTTTCATCTAATCTAAAATCATTAATGATACTTGTTTTTTCATCTTTAGTTAAAGCCATAATTTCCTCCTTATTATTTATTCACCAAAACGAAGTTAAGGACGAGGAATCCACTAACTGCGAATCAGTAACATGAATACTATACGCTAATTCTTAATAAAAATCAAGTTTTTTTGATATTTTTTTCTATTTATAATTATATTTATGTAATTTACTTGCTTCTCTTGCTAATTCTCTTTGCTTAATAGTTTCTCTTTTATCAAACGTTTTCTTACCTTTACATAAACCTAATAACACTTTAGCTTTATTCTTTACAAAATAAACTTTTAATGGTACTAAAGTACATCCTTCTTGTTCAACATGATTTTTTAATTTTCTTATTTCACTTTTGTGTAATAAAAGTTTTCTTGTTCTTTTAGGATCATGATTAAAGATATTACCTTCTTTATATTCATTTATATGCATATTAAGAACCATTACTTCATTATTTCTTATAATTGCATAACTATCTTTAATATTACATTTACCATCTCTAATTGATTTAATTTCTGTTCCCACAAGAGCAATACCACATTCTATTTCATCAAGAATAAAATATCGATATTTGGCTTCTCTATTTAATATTTCCATTTTCTCATCTTCTTTCGTTTTTTCAATAATAATTCTACCAAGTGATAAATAGATTGTCAAATAATAAAGAACTATCTAGTTAGATAATTCTTTAACAATTACTTTATCACTATATTTGTGGATAACTTTTTTAAAAAATTCAAAATATGATTTATAGTTATATAAAATATTATTATTTAGTTCACTATATGGATATACGGTATATTTATCATTTTTATTTGTATAAACAAATTCGGCTTCCGCATCTTCAATCGATACTTTGGTTTTTCCATGAAAAGTTCTTTTAACAATATTACATGATGCCATTAAACCTGTTTGTTTATTATAACCACTTTGATTAGATACAAAATTACCTAAGGAATAAATAACTAATGTGTCTCCGATATAATCCATTGGTTGCATGACATGAGGATGACACCCAATAATAATATCAACACCTAAACTTGCTAAATATTTAGCTTTTTCAAGTTCTCCACTTGTTGGGGTATTCGTATATTCTTCTCCCCAATGCATCGCTACCATTAAAACATCAACTTTATCACGATATTTTAAAACATCTTCTTTAACCTTATCTTTATTATATACATTACACAAATATGATTTACCACTAGGAACAGAGATACCATTAGTTTGTTCTGTATAAGATAATAAAGCATATTTAATACCATTAACCTCTTTAATAATTACTTCATTACGATCTTCTTCAGATAAATAACTACCGGCGGCAATAACTTTATCACTTTTACTTTTCCAATAATTTACGGAATTCGTGATATTTTTTCCACCAGTACGATAATAGTTATCCATTGTATGATTAGTTGCTAAACTAACTAAATTAAAGCCAACATCCAAGAATGCATCCCCTACTTCTTGAGGAGAATTAAATTGAGGATAACCATATAACCCTAGTTCTGTTCCTCCAAGAATCGTTTCTTGATTATAATAAGCTAAATCATAACTACCAATTTTATCTTTTAATTTTTTAAAAATTGGACTAAAATCATAACCATTACTTGTTTTCATTGCATAATTAAGTGGCATATGAATTAAGGCATCGCCTACCATAACTAAAGATGCTTTCTCCACTACTTCAGTATTAATAGTTTTATAAGCAACATCAACATATTCATTAACATAATTTTGTTTTCTTTGAATATAAAAACCTATTATTCCTGATAATACACATAAAAGAACAATAACGAAAAAATTCTTAGTCTTTTTTCTTATTTTTTTCACTACTATCAACTCTTTCTACAATATCAAAATCTATTTCACTACTATCTTTATCAGCACGAATTACTTTAACTTTTAATTTATCTCCTAATTTATATAATTTATTACCTACTTTTAAAGTTTCTGTATTCTTATCATAATCATAGTTATCACCTAAGTTTTCCATAGGTACTAATCCTTCAATTAAATTATCAAGTTGCACAAATAATCCAAAATTAGTAACACCAGAAACCATTCCCTCAAATTCTTCATTTAGATGTTTTTCCATATATTCAGCCATTTTCATATCATCAACATCACGTTCACAATCTTCACTATTTCTTTCTCTTTCACTACTTCTTTCAGTAATATCAGGAAGTATTTCAATGTAATGTCTTATCTTTTCATCTGTTACACCATCATTAGAGAAAAAATATTCATCAAGAAGACGATGGATCATTAAATCCGGGTATCTTCTTATGGGTGATGTAAAATGGGTATATATTTTAGAAGCTAAAGCAAAATGTCCAATATTATCTGGACTATAAATAGCTTTATCCATTGAACTTAATAGTTTTGTGGCAAGAACTTTAAATTCATCATGTTTTTTTAGTTCATTAACTAATTTTTGAATTACTTTAGGACTCATTTTTTTAATATCAGCTTTAATATTCAAACCTAAAGCACCAATAATATTTAAAAACTTAATTAACCTTTCTTCCTTAGGTTCACCATGAACACGGTAAATACTTGGTAATTCCATAAAGAAGAAATGTGAGGCTACTGTTTCATTCGCTCTTACCATAAAGTCTTCAATTAATCTTTCACCTTCACCACGATCATGTAATATTATATCATACGGAACACCATTTTCATCTACTAAAATTTTAGGTTCATCCGTATCAAAATCAATTGCTCCTCGAAGAGTTCTTTCTTTACGAATAATATGTGCAAGTTCGTTCATTAATTTTAAAGTATCAGCATATTCTTCATATCCTTCTGGTATTTTATTATTTTCTAATATTTCATTAACTTTTTTATAAGTCATTTGTATTCTTGAGTTTATAACACTAGGAAAGATATCATATTTAATAAGTTTACCATTGGCATCAATTTCCATTTCACAACTCATCGTTATCCTATCAACACCTGGATTTAGGGAACATATACCATTGGATATTTGATGAGGAAACATGGGAATAACACGATCAACTAAATAAACACTTGTTCCTCTACTTCTAGCATCTAAATCTAAACTAGAATTTTCTTTAATATAATGTGATACATGGGCAATATGAACCCCTAATAAATAATTACCATTTTCTAATTTATCGACACTTATAGCATCATCAATATCTTTGGTATCATCACCATCAATGGTAAAAATCATTTTATCTCTTAAGTCTTTTAAACCCGTTAAATCTTTTTTCTTGACTTCTGTATCAAGATTTTCTAATTCTTTTATTGATTCTTCACTAAAATCAACATCAATTTCATGATCCGCAATAATGGATAAAATATCAATCCCAGGATCATTTATATGACCTAATCTTTTAACAAATCTTGCTTTAACATAATCTTTATCTTTTTCATTACTAGTAAAAGAAATAACTATTTTATCACCATCAACTAATCTTCTGGTTTCATTTGTATTATCTAAATAAATTAATTTTTTGTATCTTTTATCATCTAAAGAAACCATGATTTTCTTTTTAAAATGATATACTTCACCTACTTTATTATTAACTTCTCTTTTAATTATTTCAAAAATTTCTCCTTCAGCTTTACGATCATCTTTGGCTCTTTTTACTAAATGAACTAAAACAGTATCTCCTTCCATTGCTCCTTTGGATTTACTTCCATGAATATAGATATCATCCATTCCTTCAACTTCTACAAAACCGGCGGTTCCTTTCGTATCAAGATATTTTCCTTTATATACATCTTTATTTTTTTCATTATTTTGAAATAACATATAACGTCCTTTTTTCGATAATGATAAATCATATTTATTAACCATTTCGGTAAGTACTTCGGCAATCATAGTATCCATGTCTTTACCATAACCTAATTTATTTGTTATTTCAATAAAATCTAAGGAATTGTTTTCTTTTAATAAATCAATGATATTGTTAAATAATTCTTCTTTCATATTTAGCCTCACTTACTTAATTCTCTTTAATTATATCATTCATTAATCTTTATCACAATATTTTTTATTAAAAAAAAGCATCATATTTGACACTTTAATTTTACTTTAGTTTACATTTTATCAATTTCTATTTTTTTAGATGCTTCTTCTTCAAGTAGTTCTGGATGATCAAAAACATATTGTAACAATTGAATTGATTTAACAAAATAAAATCCATCGGCGATTCTCTCATCTAAATTAATCCCAAACTCACATAATTTTTGTATTTCTTTTTTACCATTAACAATTATTTCTTCATCTTTCGCTTCTCCAATGGTTGCTAAAGCCGATGCATTACCAAAATCATTGATATTATGAAAAATAGCACTTGAATGAAATGTTCCTAAATTGGATAAAATAATACTACTATAATATAGATTATCTTCACAAATAGAACTTGGAAGAATGCCTTTTTTATCAGTCCATTTAAGTATTCCAACTATTGGTATACGTATTATATTAGGAAGATGTCCTAAAACATCGATAGCATGATTGGCTCCCTTTTTATTAATATCTTCGTTACTATTATTTCTTATTCGATTTACTTTATCATATATTTTTTTACTAATAGTATTAACATTATCATTTTCATCAATTCTTATGATAATCATCATTTCTTCTGATTTATCATCAAAAGCAACTTTAGCAACAAAAGAAATATCCACATACTTATGTTCAAATAGATGTCTATTTTGCACAAAACGATTTAAATAAGGTCGATTATAAAATACTTTCCCAACGGCAGCTACTATAGCATGAAAGAAAGTTACGTATTCTCCTTTTTCTTTCTTTTTCTCTAAATATTTCATCAGTTTCGTAACATTCATTTTTTGATTAATATAAACATCACTAACACTTCTATTAGGCTTTAAATCAATCGAAATTTGATTCATCCCATTATATTCTTTTACTCTTCTAGCATATTTACTTCTCATATTATTCACCTCAATTATTCTAATTAAAATAATTTCTCATATTATTATAATCATTGTTATTACTATCTTTAGATTTAAAGATTATTAATATAGCACCAATCGCTATAACAACTGCACCAATAACAAATAAAAGAATATTATTACCTTTATTATTTTCATCACTTTCAGCAGTACTTTTTTGAGAAGTAACACAATCATTTTGATTCATGATTTCAAATACTTTGGTTTCTCCTTGATTAGGTGTATCTGTCCAACGATAATTTCCATTTACATCCTTATAACATGCAGGGGATGGGCATTCGGTACCAACATACTCATATCCTTGCTGTCCAGCATATTTTCCAAATACATATCTATTATCTTTCAATACCTTATAACATAATCTTTGTTCATCACATTTATCTTCAGAATCTACAGGTACTTCTTCCGGAAAGACATCGGAAGATACTCCATAATAATACTCATTTTCAGTGCCATTTCCTCTCTTAACGTAACACTTTTTAAGCTCACAGCCATTTCTTCCAAATACCCAATCTTCTGCACATGCATAGCACGTTGTACCCATATCACAATATTGACACTGACAACACGTATCTGACTGACACCTATACTCTCTACAATTAGGAATATAACATTTCCCACTAGCTTTAATAACCCTATCTATTTTTATAGATGCTTTTTCATCTTTAAAAAAGTTTATTTTAAAACTAACTAATGCAATAATTATTATCACAATAATATTTAATACTTGATGTCTTTTTTCACAATTATTCATTTTACATCTCCTACAATTATAATATACACTAATTATTATAAAAAAACAATAAAAAAAGAAAAGGTCTTTCTTTTATGACTTCCTTTTCTATTTTTTAATCAGCCAATTATCGATAATCAACTAATGTAATAAATAAAGTATTACCAATATATAAAAACATAATATCGCCGAATTCTATCTTAGATGCGCATTGATTAGGATCCTGAATACTTCTTATAGAAGCATGTAAAATACCATCAATAGTATCAATTTCTTGCAGTACAAATCCCCCAAAAGAAGAAAGATTAACACCTTTAACATTTATTTCTTTTCCTTCAATATCAATTGCATATGAAATTTTTTGTTCAAAACTATAAGCAATAGTACTTGTAAATAGTACATATTTATCTGTTACATATGCTTTATCAGCATAAATAAATTTATTATCTTTAGATACTGACTTGTCATTAATAAATAAAACATAATCTTGATTATCTTGACTTCCAGTTTTAACTTTAAATTCACGATTACCTAACTTAACACTTTGGTTTACATCTGTAATTGCAATGTCTTTTAATTCTTCAACATATGTAATATCATTATCACATTTATTATTTGCATCTTCCTTACTACCTGATATTGGTTTTAAAAGAGGATGTTCTAAATCATCACTTCGAATAAACTTATCATAAACAACAATTCCTAATGTTATAATAGATAAAACTACACAAATAATCATCAATATAACTAATATTTTACTACGACTTTTACTTTCTTCCTTTTTCATTCTTTCTACTCCTTGTTTTTATTATAATCTTTCTACTAAAAAAATACAATAAAATGTCAAGAACATTTTTTTATCTTGTGTAGTGTTACAAAAAGAAAAGGTTTCCCTCTTCTAATTAGCAAAAGTAATAATTAAACTATTACCAAAATATAAAACCATAATATCATGTTCAGGTTCACAGTTTTCAAAACATACTTTATTCCCAGTAGCATGTAAAATACCTGAAACTATTTTTAAACTATTCATTTGGATTTGATTATCATTTTTAATAGTTAGTTCATTTCCTTCATTATCAATAGCATAAACAATGGATAGACCATATTGTCCCGCACTTGTAAATAATGCATATTTATCTGTTACAAAAACTTGATCAGCATGAACAAAATTATTATCCTTGGAAATTACTTTATCATTAATAAATAAAACATAATCTTCCTTGTCTTGACTTCCAGTTTTAACTTTATATTCACGATTACCTAATTTAACACTTTGGTTTACATCAGTAATAGCAAAATTACTTAAATTATTAACGTAAGTAATATCATTATTAGATTTATCTTTTGCATCTTCCTTATTACCTGATATTGGTTTTAAAATAGGATGCTCTAAATCATCACTTCTAATATATTTATCATAAGCAACAATTCCTAACGTTGCTAGTGACAATAATACACAAACTACCATTAATATCATTAGCATTTTGCTACAACTACGCTTTTTTTCATCAATTTTTATTTCTTCCTTTTTCATTCTTTCTACTCCTTGTTTTTATTATAATCTTTCTACTAAAAAAATGCAATAAAATGTCAAGAACATTTTTTTCTCTTGACATTATTTTACAAAATATTTTATTTTTTATAGTTTAATGCTTCAAGTTCCGGTAAAACAAATAATCCATCTTTTCTAATTAAAACATCATCAAAATATATTTCTCCACCACCATATTCTGGTCTTTGAATTAATACCATGTCCCAATGAATATTAGATTTATTACCATTATCACATTCATCATAACAACAACCTGGGGTAAAATGAATACTACCAGCGATTTTTTCATCATATAAAATATCACCCATTGGTTCCATAATTACAGGATTAAGTCCTAAAGAAAACTCTCCAACATATCTTGCCCCTTCATCAGTACTAAAGATTTCTTTTAATTTGTCATTATGATTTGAACTTGCTTTAACAATTTGTCCATCTTTAAAAGTAAGACTAACATTTTCAAAGATTTCCCCATGATATGGACTTGGTACATTATAAGTAATTGTTCCATTAACACTATTTTTAATAGGTGCTGTAAAACATTCACCATCAGGTATATTAGCTTCACCTGCACAAATAATTGCTGGAAGTCCTTTAATACTAAAACTAATATCCGTATTAGGCGCAACTATTCTTACTTTATCTGTTTTTTCCATTAATTCTTTAAGTGGTAACATATCATGATACATTTTATCATAATCAACTGTCATCGTTGAAAGTGCAAATTCATAAAATTCTTCTGGGGTCATACGGGCTTTATTACTATCAACAATTGATGGATAATTAAGAAGCACCCAACGTCTTTTATTAACTTGCATTTCTTTATATTCTTTCATGCTGTCCATTAATTTATTTTGCATTTCTTTATTAATGTTTTTATCATAATAATCACTCTTACGATAACATAGTTTTACAAAACAATCATAATTTTCTACTTCATATTTTAACTTATTTACTTTATTAAGAATAATACTATCATTAAGATTCTCTCTTATATAATTATCGATATCTTGATTTTGGTAATCTGTTTCCACAACACCATTAACCTTTATTACTTCTTTTACAATTTCTTTAACTAAAGGCATACTTTCAATACCTTGGTAAGAAATCAATACTTTTTCATTTTCTTTAACTTTTAAACTATGATTGACAATAATTCTAGCCAATTCTTTTATTCTTTCCATAACTTATATTTTCCTTTCTCATAGAATATAATGAAAGGAGTATATTCTATGTATAACAATAATAATATACCACGAAACTATGGTAATATGCAAATGAATAGACCAATAAGACATAATAATAGGCCAAACAATAGCAATGATCGTTTCTTTGGTGGTGGATTTGCTATTCCCTTTGTTTTAGGAGGAATAACTGGTGGTTTAATAGCTAATAATCGTCCTAATTATCCAATTTATACACCATATCCACCAGTGCCATACTATAGCCCATATCCATATTATCCATATAGACCATATTAAAAAAAGAATTTTGCCTTGCAATCTTCTTTTTTATTTATTATCCTTTTCTTTAACTAATTCTGTTAATTCATATAATTTATTTAATGCTTCAATTGGTGTTATACTAAGTGGATTAATTTTCTTTAATTCTTCAATTATTTCTTCATCTTTCTTATCATCTTTTTCTTCTTGAAAATCAAAAGATGTTTGTAAAACATTACTTTGATTATTCTTATTTTTACTTTCATAAATGCCTAATATTTCATTAGCTCTGGTGATAACTTCTTGGGGAAGATGTGCAAGAGATGCTACATTAATTCCATAACTTTTATCAATCGCCCCATCTTTAATCTTATGTAAGAAAGTAATATTACCATTTTCTTCACTAGCGGAAACATGAATATTACGTAATTTCTTTAATTTTTTAGACATCGTTGTTAACTCATGATAATGGGTAGAAAATAAGGTTTTAGCATGAATATGGTCATGAATATATTCTAAGATTGCCTCTGCTAAACTCATTCCATCGTATGTTGCCGTACCACGACCTAATTCATCAAATAAAATCAAACTATTACTTGTTGCATCCATTAAAGCACGATTAGCTTCTTTCATCTCTACCATAAAGGTACTTTCACCATTTACTAAATCATCACTAGCACCAATTCTTGTAAAGATTTTATCAAAAAGTGGAAGTTTACATGAACTACAAGGTACAAAAGAACCAATTTGAGCCATAATAACAATAATAGCCATTTGACGCATATAAGTACTTTTACCAGCCATATTAGGACCTGTTATTAATAAAACATCTGTATTTTTATCCATTTTAATATCATTAGGAACATAATCATTACTACTAACTTTTTCCACAACAGGATGACGTCCATCAAGAATTAAAACTTCATTACCATCAACTATTTCTGGTTTGACATAGCGATTAGTCTCTGCTACTGTTGCAAAAGAAAGTAACATATCAAGTTCGGATATTATCATACTAATATCTTGTAAACTATGAATATATTTTTTCGTTATTTCTCTTATTTCCATAAACAAATTATATTCAAGATTTATTATTTTTTCTTCTGCACCCAAAATAATTTGTTCTTTTTCTTTTAATTCTTCCGTTATATAACGTTCACCTGTTGTTAATGTTTGCTTTCTTATATAACCCCATTCATCTTTAATTAATGGAATATTTCCTTTACTAATTTCTATATAATAACCAAATACTTTATTATAGCCAATTTTTAAATTCTTAATACCGGTACGTTCTTTTTCTGTATTTTCAATATTAACAATAAAATCTTTACTATTTTTACGAACACTTTTTAGTTCATCCAATTCACTATTATAACCTACTTTAATTAAATCACCGTCATGTAATGTCATGGGCGCATCAGGATTAATACTTTTATCAAGCAATTCTCGTAACTCATCTAAGGTATCAAAATCTTTATCATAATGAATCATATTTAAAATACTTTTTATTTCTGGTAAAACTTTTAAACTTCGTAATAACTGTAACATATCACGAGCATTAATATTACCATAACTAACACGTCCACATAATCTTTCCAAGTCATACACTTCATTTAATAAATTACATAATTCCTCTTTATGAATAAATTCTGTTAAAAATAAACTTACCATCTCATAACGACGTAGTATTTCTTTTTTGTTTCTTAGAGGTGATTCAATATTTCTTTTTAAGTAGCGACTTCCCATCGCTGTTTTCGTTTTATCTAATAACCAAAGAAGTGAATATTGTCTATTATTATCTCTAATGGTTTCTGTTAACTCTAAATTTCTTTTGGTATGAATATCAAATTGTAAAAATTCATTTTCAGAATAACAATTAGCTTTCTTTAAATGGCTTAAAGTAACTTTTTTAGTACTTACAATATATGATAGTAAATGTTTAATTCCCGTAATTAATCTTATATCACTTATATCTTCATAAATATATTGATAATCTTTATCATCACATAAATCATTAGTTATGGTAACTACTATATGATAAATATTTTTTAATGTATAAATTATTTCACGATTAATAACATCATTACAAATTAATTCTTTAATATTATGATTAACTATTTCTTTTAATAAATCATTTTCATTGTCCAATAATAAAGTACTAACTTCCCCTGTTGAAATATCGGCATATGTAAGAGCGTAAGAATATTCAAAATCATAGATACTTGCTAAATAATTATTACTTTTTTCATCTAACATATTATCTAAAATAGTACCTTTCGTAATAACTTGAACTACATCCCTATCAACCATTCCTTTAGCAAGTTTAGGATCTTCTAATTGTTCACAAATTGCTACTTTATAACCACGATCAATTAACTTTTGCATATATCCTTCATAAGCATGATATGGTACACCACACATTGGCGCTCGCTCATCAAGTCCCGCATTACGTCCTGTTAATGTAAGTTCTAGTTCATGAGATACTAATTCTGCATCTTCAAAAAACATTTCATAAAAATCACCTAAACGATAAAAAATAATTGTATCAGGATACTTTTCTTTTATCTCTAAATAATGAGCCATCATTGGTGATAATTTACTTTTATCAACATCTTTTAATTTCATTTACTACACCTTCTAAACGTTATTAATTATAACAATTTTTTTAGATATTTTAAACATTGTAAACATAAATTAGACATTAAGAAAAAAAATCAATTATTTAAAATTGACTTTTTAATATTTAAAATGTAAACATCCATAAACAAGAAATATCGCTAAAATAATCGAAGCATATGCAAAGGTAAAATGAAGAAATTGCAATAATCCAGTACCAATAAAGATTCGAAAAACACCAATAACAAACATCCATACACCTGTTATAAAAATAAAGGGATTTATTTTTGCGAAAAATCTATCACTATAAAAGTAAAAATATATTCCAAAAATAAAGAGATAAAGAGGGATAACTAATCCACATGTCATAAGATAAATATTGGCATTAGCAATTAATAAATCTCCAAAGATATAAGCATAAAAATTATGAAAAGAAGTTAGACAATAACTAAAACCTATAATTACCATAAATAATCCTAGAATTTTCATATAAAGAAATTTTGTCATTTTATTTACCTCCCTTTATATAATGAAAATATCTCATTGATAAATCAGTAATTAACCAAAGCATAAAAGTTCTCGCAATATATCTTATCCAAAATAAACTATCGCTTTCATACAAAGAATTATATGAATTAATATCAACATCTAATAACATAAACATAATATATCCAATAAATATAAAACTTCCAAATGTATAATTAATTATTCTTCTTTTTTCAGGAATATTATCATTAAATATATTATAAATATATAAAATCATCGTTACAAAAACAATTGCAATAATAGTAGAGAAAGTTGGATAATACCAAAATCTTACAATAATCGATATCAAATAATCCATTACTAGTTCATTTGCTATAAAAAAAGCAACTAATAAAGATATTAATAATAGTAAAAAACTATATTTAATTATTTTACTTTTATCTTCTATATTTAATACTAAAATTATTAACAAAGTAAAGTAAACCATAATAGAACTTATTAAAATCACATTAGGCATTACTATCACCTTCTTTTTGTACAGAAGTTAATTCTAAAATATATACAGTTTGTTCCGTTGTACTATTTTTAGTGCATGTAATTAATGTTAAACATGATTTATCATAATTACGATTAATCATAATAGTTCCTACTTTAGGTACATTATAAATATTAACTATTTCATAATTGTAAATCATATTTTTATAATATATTTTAGCAGTATCGCCAAGAGATAATTGATATAAATTCTTAAAAAATGATAAATATCCTCTTCCAGAATGAGCCGCTAAAATAACATTACCATTTTCTTTATCAGGATAATCTGATTCTTTTAAAATTTGGATATTTCGGTTTACATTATTGTAATAAGAATTTTTAGAAACTAATCCTTGTTTTAAGTTAACTTTATTTATTTCCAAATAACCAATAAATTCTTTAGTTATTGTTTTCGTTATTTCCTTCTTTTCTTCTTTTTTAGATTCTTCTTTTGTATCTTCTTCTAATTCCTGAACTTCAACATCATCAATAGTTAATTCTTTATCTTCTACATCACTATTATTTTCTGGTTCTTCATTAATACTATTTTCACGATATTTTAATAATTCAACTTCATCAAAAACATTACTTTTTATTAGTTCAATTCTATCATAAAATAATAAACAAAAAGAAAGAATCAGTAAAAGAGTTCCAATTGTTATTAAGATAATATCTTTATTTTTAACAATCTTATTTATCATATTATCAACTCCTCTACTCTTCTTAATTATTATATCAATAAAACGAATATTATTCAACAAAAAAATTATAAAAAGTATTATTGACTAATACTAATTTTTTGACATAAATAATAAAATATAGTATAATATTATATGTGTGGTGCATTATTCTAGTCAAACAAAATATAGGAAGATGGGGCTAAAAATCCATTAATTGTGTATGACACTTTATATGTTTGCTTTTATCGCCCAGATAGGGGTGAATATATAATTTTAGATTTAAGGAAAAAATATAATGGCATATATTGGTATCCTTTCATCACGTCGTAGTAAATAAAACACATGTCGTGCGTGAGATTTTGGGATATTATTGAAAAAAATCTTGCAAAAGCGAATAAGGATATGACTGTTTGTCAGGGAAAACCTCTAGAATGTTTCTACTATAAAGATTGTAGTGCGGACTAAGTGGTGATCGAGTTATTACCAAGGTAATTGAATTCTTTAAACAGAAATGGCCCATAGGTAACTTAAGGTAGAATTCAGAGAAACTCTACTCGACCTAAGCCGTAAAATTAATTTATGGTAGACCATACAAAACACAAAAAATAAATCATAGAAAACTATGATTTTTTAATATTGTATTGAAGGACGTGTATATGCAAAATAAATCTTGGGTTGTTAAAGTTTTTATTTTAACTTTTATTATTTGTATGTTGATAAGTGGTTTATCAAACTTTATTGCAGCAAATTCTAATTTGATAATTCTTTTTATCATTACAATCATTATTATTTTTATTGGAATTATTTTTGATATTATTGGTACAGCTGTATTAACTGCTGATGAAGCGACTTTTCATGCTAAGGCATCTAATAAAATTAAAGGTTCCCGTGAAAGTATTAAATTAATAAAAAACGCTAGCAATATTGCTAACTTTTGTAATGATATTATTGGAGATATTTGTGGTATTGTATCAGGTAGTATGGGAGCGATGATTGCCATTACTATCGCTAATAAATTTTCTTTAAATGCCACTTTAGTTGCCTTAATAGTTTCCTCTATTATTTCTAGTATCATGGTTGGTGGTAAAGCAATTGGAAAAAGCATCGCTGTTCATAAAGGAGATAAAATTATTTTTAAAGTCGGACGCCTTTTGCATAAATGTAAATGACATTATAAAATCCAATTCTTAATGGTATTGATAATATACTAAATAATTATTTAACACTTTTATAGTGTTTTTTTTATAATTTATTCAAAACTTTAACTTTAAAAATATCCTCTAAATCTTGTAAAGTCATCTTTTTTAAGTTATCGGTGACATTAATCATTTTTTTAATCATATCATCATCAATATTATCAAATAGTTTTTCGGTAAGTAAGTATCCAATAATATATTGATAACCTAATACCACTGATGTTCCATTTTCAGTAATACTTCTAATAAAATAATCATAATTTCGATAAACTATATCTTTAGCATCATAAGTAAGATTTGCTTTTTTATACATATTTATAAAGGCATCTTTAGTTTTTTTATCTTGCATTAATGTATTAATTCTTCTTTCAATACTCATAAGTTCATCATTTTCATTAATTGGTCCATTCTTAATATACTTATTTATTATATTATATATTCCACCAATTTTCATACACAATAATAAATTACATCCTTTACGTGTTTTTAAAATATCATTTATTATTTCTTTACTATAACCATTATCTACTAAAAATGCCGCACATAATCTTTCAAAAAAGATACTAGGAATTTCTAAAATAGCATAATTTCCAAGGGTAGATTTATCAACACTAGATACGTAATGCATAAATTCATGAACTAATGATATTAATCCTCTTACAGAATCATCACTATCTATTAATATTTTTAATACACCATTATCAACAAAACATTGTGATTTATCGATATCTTGATTCGTTTTAGTATAAATAATATTTTTATTTATTTTTAAATTATTATATAATTTATACCACGAACCTGGTGCTTTAATATAATCTAAAAATTTAATAAAAAGATAATCTAGTTCCCTTCTAGTAATTGGTTCTAATTTTTTTCTACTCGTTATAGCATTATTAATATTTTCTTTAGTTAATTCATTATTTAATAGATTAGTAATTTCATCAATATTATCCATAAAAGTACCATCAAAATAACTAATTAATTCTCCTAAAAGAATATTACTAGTACTAAAACGAACTTTATTTACAAACCAATCTATAACTTCATTAAAATTATTATGATATTTAACATAATCAAGGTAACTATTCATATCATTCTTTTCTTTATAATAATGATAACCTATAAAATAATAAAATAATTGATAGAAAAATTCATTAGATATATAAGGATTAATATTAATAATTCTTTTATCTTCTTTAACATCTAATTTTCTTGTTAAAAAATTAATATACATTTCTTCTAGTGATGTATTTTCAAAAGATAAAATAATATTATCATTTTCTAAAAATTCCTTTATAATATTATTAATATAATCTAAAAGTTTTTCTAAATACAATACTTTTTCATCTTCACATTTAATAAAACTAATAACTTTAATATCACCAATTTTTTTCTTAATTAATGCATAATTATTTTTTAAAATGATTTTAAATTTCTCTATTTCATTACTACCTTCATCATATATTATCTCAATATCATTAATCTTTTCTTTAACCATAATATCCCCCATTAATAACGAGAGTTTATTATATCATTTTTTCATTTAAAATCAAGTTTATGCACTATTTTCCCTAACTCTAAATACTTATATATATTTTTTATTTTATTAATATTCAGGTAATACTTATTATTATAATAAATAATATCTTTTATATATTCATTAAATAGATAATCATTAAATTCTAAATAAAAATCTTGTTTTTGATGAACAATTAATTTTAAATCAATAATATCATTATTAAAAGAATCATGATATATATTTTCTATTTCCATAATACATCCATAATTATCATTTTGATAAACATTAACAATATTGTATCCAAAAAAATTAAAATGATATGAATTAATTAATTTAAGAAATATTCTTTTAATTTCATTATGTAATTCTTTAATTTCATTAATATTTAATAAATATTGGTAAACATAAACAATTATTTTATTATTTATACATTCTATTTTCATATTAATCAATAATATTTTATGGTAAAAAGAAAAAAAGGCTAACACATTCGCGCCTTTAATTTACATAAAATCTTTTTTTCATCACGTGATATTTTTACCTGATTGGTATTATATATTTTAGCAAGTTCACTTTGTGTTATATCATCATAATACCGGGCTTTAATAAATTTTTTTTCCTCATTACTTAAACTATTAAGAGCATCTCTTAAATCTATTAATTCATCTTTTGAGATATTATCCCTTTTAATAAAATCATACATATCATTATTTTCATATTGATAATCAAGACTATCTACTATGCTCATATTTCTTATTTCTGATAATTTATATAAATCTATTTCTAAAAAAGAAGATAACTCACTATCAGTTGGACTCCTACCTAAGTGATTGGTTAAAACATCCTCAGCTTTTTTAATTGATTTTAATAATCGAATATTCTCTGGACTCATGTGGATATTTCGATTATTATTTAGATAATTATATATTTCACCAACAATATATTGATAAGCATAAGTAGTAAACTTAACATTATATTCATCATTATAATGATGATAAGCCTTAATTAAACCAACACACCCTACTTGAAATAAATCATCATAATCACTTCCTCGAAACCGGTGGATAACACTATAAATAAGATTTCGGTTATCAAGTATTAATTCTTTTAAATTTCCTTTCATCGCATCACCAGAATAAGCATACTATATTATTTATTTATTGAAAAATGATTCGACAGGCCTTTACATTTATTGCAAAAAAAGTTGACACAAATGTGTCAACTAATTATATAAGTTGTTTTGATTATTAGGATTGTTATAATAATTTTCTAGTAAGACAATTTGATAGGTTTTTCTACCATCAACAAATGATGAATATGCTATCTTACGTGTTTTCCTTCCATTTTCGGCAATATATACACCACTATCATCAACACCTGTTACAATCATAATGTGATCAGTTTTAACATAATTATCTTCTTCATAAGAGTGAATCAAATCACCAGGTTTCATCATTCTTACAAGTGCATCAGCACCATAGGCTGTTAAATCCGTTCCATATAGATAAGTAACTCTTCTTTTAAAAATTCTAAAGGAATCTGCTTCCGGAAAATACTTTTTACTAGCCATTGTTGTTGCACCAGGTGATCCTTTAGTACACATATCCATACCACCATTACATAATGCCCAATGAACAAAATTAGCACAATTAAGTCCATAATAACATTGCTTATTGCTAGAATCTTCTCCATTTGTACACGAACCACCAGGTTTTCCCCAACGAGAATTAACACCTAATTTACCACAGATATCCGAATTAAAAGTACAGTAATTTATACCATCTTTTTCTGTTTCAACTTTTCCAGCGGTATGATCATAAGAAATCGTATACCCTGTCATTTCTTTCGTACAATCCAAAAGTCCAATGGCAGCAGCAACAACACCATATCTAGTACCAGGACCTGCTTCTTGAACCTTATTATAAATACATGCGTTAAGATCATTAATTGTTAAACTTTTTTTAGCAAGAGTATCACCAATAGGTTTTGTTAAAGCCTCTGCTTCAATTATTCTAGTAATACCTGTCTCCGGAATATTTGATTTCTTTTCTTCTTTTTTACAAACAAAGATATTCTCATTACCAACACTATCTTTTATTTTAACAGAAATGACTCTAGGATTTACTTTATCTGTTCTAAAAGTATTACTTATTGATTCATTACTAACACCATCAACAATATAATAATACTTAGATATTATTTTATCACTTGGTGTTGTTGTCGTAATATCTGTATGGTTATTATATAATAAAGCATGACAACTTCCATTAGGATTTTCTTTATCAATATTCGTTACATCAACCTTTCGAAGAATAGTGTTACCAAAAACATCATTTATTTTAAAATCATAAGTTCCATTTTCCGATACTTCATATTCAAAATTCTTTTGCGTTGTTTTTTCATTATTAGGAAGCAATGTATTTGAATAATTATTACCTAAAATGTTAAAAATAATTTTTACATTCTTATTGGTCATTCCATATGTATTTAAGCCACTAATGACACTTGATGCATCATCTCCTGCAACAACAACTTTTCTTATAATACTTCTTTTATATCCCCTACTATTAGTTATCTCATATAATACATTATATTCTCCTATATTTTTAGTATCAACAAAGCTTGTTACTTTAACATTTCTTGTAATATCACCATCAACATTATCAAGAGCACGAACTCCTGCATCTTGATAAATACTATTTATATCAAGAACTATTTCTTTCTCACCATTTAATGTTAACGTAGGAAATTCCCTTAATAAAATACTATTATCAACAATAATTACTTTTCTTGTAATATTTTTATTATCAATAAAATAATTTATATTATATACACCAGCTTCCGTACCAACATTACCACTAGTAACAATTTCTTGATTACTAATATATCCGGGATCATTAAATTCCATTCCTTTTAAAAGAATCATAACAGGATTTCCTAATAGAGTTATTCCATCCATACTATTAAAGGTTATATTACTTTCATAATCATTACACGAAAGAAGTGGTTTATAATTAAAACCATCATAAATAACACCTGATGCTAAACTACAATTACTTGGTACTTCTACATTTAACTTCATAACATCTAAATATATTTCTTGATTAGCAGTAATATGGTTATTCTTAACATACTTTTTCGCTTCACTAACCATTTTATTTTCATATAATCTATATGATGTAAAATAGCGATAGACAAAAAAGCCTATTAAAATAACAAAGAAAATAATAATATACTTAAGATATTTTTTTATATTAAAATTTCTTACTTGGTAATTATTTGCTTCATAATCTTCTTCATACTCAATATAATTATCGTACATATTATTTCCTACCTTTCTTCACACTAAATATTATACATCAAAATAATATATTTTACTATTAATTAATTATAACAAATATCAACATCAACCGTATTAACAGTTATTCCTGATATTTTAGCAGAACTTGTTCTTTGCCAACACTTATATTCTTTTTGATAATCAGTTTTTGTAGTATAATGCGCAACCCATGTTGTTAAATTATTTTTTAACCATATTTTCTCTAAATAATTTTTACTTCCATAAAGCATTCCCTTATAGCCATACATTCCTAAAGTATTAATAAAGCTTTCTGCTGATTTAGTTAATGTATTAAAACTCATATGAAATTTATTATAACTTCCCCAGTTTTCCCAATCAAAGGCAATTGGTAAATCAATCTTTTTACCTTTAATGTTTTTTATTACCCATAATGCATCTTTCATTGCTTGTTCCGGATTATTGGCATAACTATAAAAATATAAACCAACTGGAATATCAACACTTTTAAATCCTTCAATATTTCTTTCAAACTTAGGATCTAAATAATAATCTCCCCCAATACCATTTTGTCCACCTAATTTTATAAAGACAAATTCCACACCTTCATCCTTAACTTTTTGAAAATCAATATCCCCTTGCCATTTAGAAACATCAATACCTATTTTAGTATTATCTTTTTTGTATTCATTATATAAACTCTTAAAAGGAATGGTTGATGTATTACTGCTTGTCTTTGTAGGATTAGTAACCTTTAAAACAAAATCTTTTTTAGTAGTATTTCCACTATTATCAACGGCATTATAAGTAAGTTTATAACTACCTATTTTATTAGTATCATAAGATCCAGTTATATAACATTTTGGATTATCATCATAGTTATCACCACACATAATGGCTTCTTCTAAACTTTTATTATAGCCAACATTAACCGAATAAGCATCACTTAACCAAATAACTGGTGGTACTTTATCAACAATTTGTACTTTAAAACTATATGGTACTTTAATATCTTCTTCATTAATGTATTTAAAATTAACATCAAAACTACCAACTTTACTAGTATCAATTATTGGATTATCAATTAATTCACCATTTATACTTTTAATCAAGTCACTAAGTTTAACTTCACTATTAAACTCTAATTCCAAATTTTCTATTAAATCAACTTTAATAATAGCATTTTTGATTCTTTCTTGTTCCACATAATCACGGTATTTTTGATAAGCAAATAAAACAATAGTTATTAATAAGCCAATAAATAAAACAATGCCTAATAGTTTTATAATATTTTTCATATCTCTCCTAAATAATAAAATCTAGAAAATAGAAAGCCATATACTAAAACCCGCGCGGTCGTCACGAGGTGGGTGTTCATAATTAACCTTTAGGATCCTTAGGAACTCCACTAAGTGTTCAACACCGATTAATGCTCCGAACTCCCGTAATGTATATTTAGTCGGTTTTAAACTACTAACTTTCATATCTTCTAGACATATTTAATATATCATATTTATAACTTTTTATCTAGTCTTTTGACAAAAAAACTCAAAAATCCACATTTTTTTATATATAAAAATAGTGCTCTAAAAGACACTATTTATTTTTTTAATATTAATTATTATCAATATAATTTTTAATAACTTTAATAAAGTTTTCCGTATTACTAACAAACTTTTTAGGTTTAAAAGTTTTTAATTTATTAATAACGTCACCCAAATCATCATCTTCATTAAATGGTAAAATATAACCTAGATTTGAAAACTCAGTAACAATTTGTACTTGATGATCATTAAGGTGTTCTCCATATTTAGCAAGTCTTGGACAAGCAATTATTTTTTTACCTAATCTTACACCATTTAAGATAGAACCCTCTCCGCCATGAGTGATAAGAAAATCACATTCATCAACAAGTTTTCCAAATTCTTCGCGATCTATCAAATCAAACATTTTCATATTTTTGGTTTCATAACGTGATGCATTATAACCTGCTTGAACAATTACCTTATCTTTAATATTTCCTTTTTCTATTTGTTCATCTATGGCTTTTAACAACCTAAAAAATTGTTTATCTTGTGTTCCTAGAGTAACTAAAATCATTAGAAAATCCAACCTCCATAAGTCGCTTTCGGATAAAGTTCTTGTAAACTTGGCCACTGAATTACAAAGAAATCAGCAAACTTATATACAAGTCTTCCTGTTTTCGACTTTGTCCTACTATTAGCGAATGTTTCAATATATATTACTTTACTTTTAAAGATATGTCCTATTAAACACATTGGTCCAGCAGTATGTGTTCCTGTTGTTACAATATACTGTGGTTTAATTTTAAAATATAAAATTAACGATTTAAAAGTATTATATATTAATTTAAAAGGATATTTTAGACGATTTAAAAATGTTGTATATGTCCCATAAACTAAATAATTAACTCTTCCTTTGTGGATATCTCTAAGTGATAAAGTTGATTTAGTTTTTTCCGTTATTAGATGATAATCATAATCATTAAACATCCCTTTTAATTGCATTAATTCATCAAGATGACCACCGGTACTTGCAATAAACAATACTTTTTTCTTCATTTTCACACCTACTTTTCTAACAAAATTAATTATAACACACTAAAGAATAGTTAACAAGACAAAATTATCGTTCTTTAATTATTTTGTCATTTCAATAAAAGTATTTTGATATGCTTTGACATTACCTACATCAAGCATTTCACCTTTAGGAATAAAGGCTACCATACCTTTTTTCTCTCTTACCTCATCAAGTGCACTAGTTATTTGATATTCTCCATTTTCTAATTTTTTATTGTCAATATTTTTTCTTAATACCTTAAAAACATCATCTGTTAAAATATATTCTCCAAAAACAGCATAATACTTTTTCTTATTTTGATATTTAGTATAATATTTTTCTTCTGCAATAATAGGATTTGGTTTTTCAACCATCTTATCAACATCAAAACTATCATTATTTTTTTCTATCTTACCACATAAAATACCATACTTAGAAACATCTTCTTGTGGTACTTCACAAACAGATATTGATAGTTTATTATTTTTAGCAAAAGAATTTAAAAATTGTTCTGTACATGATTTATTAGAAAATGATTTATATAATTGATCTCCTAAGACAAGAAGTACTGGATCTCCTCCTGCAAAATCTTCACATAAAGATACGGCATGACCTAATCCAAGTTTTTCTTCTTGACAGATATACGTTATTTTTTTACCTATTTGTTGAATAAAACTTTCATATTCTAATAATTCTGGTGAAAGTTTAGATACTACTTCATTTGATATTTTTTCATTAAATAATTTATCATATTCTTTTTTATCACCAGCATCAATTATTAAGCATACTTCTTCAATACCTGCTTTAACAATTTCTTCAATTAAACACAATATTACAGGTTTAATTATACCTTTATCAACTACTGGTAAGAAAGCCTTTTTAATACATTTAGTTATGGGAAACATTCTTGTTCCATTACCTGCAACTGGAATAATCGCTTTTTTAACCGGTTTTGTAGCTGGTAAAGTTAGCGTATATGCTTTCATTCCTAATTTATTTTCAAAATATTCTTGTAATAATTTTTGAGAATCAGCATCTTTAGCAAGAACTTGAACCGTGCCATCTCCTTGAGATCCTACACCTTTTCTTCCATATGATAATTCTTTGATATATGAATCATTTAATACTTTATGTAAAATTGGTGAAGTAAGTTCAACTGGACATGCAGGAGCAACATTTTGATCAAAGTTTTCTTGGGCTTTAATCATTAATTTACCAAATCCCTCAATATCACCATTTTCAATACATTTAATACTTTCTAAAACAATTTCTTTATTCTTTTTTCCTAAGGCTAATTGTACTGCCTTATCCATATCACTTGTTCCAAAAGGATATGATCTATTTAAATCACCTAATATTCTTATAGTATCTTTATGAGAATTAAGATCTGCAAAGACAAAATATAATTCTTTCTGTACTTTAATATTATGAATTTCTGTTTTATCACCATCAAAAACCATTAAAATAGGCTTTTTACCAAAAGCACAGGCTTGATCTAATTTTCCACAACGAGATGGAGTTGTAATTTCTCCTAAATAAGCTAAATTCATCTCTCCAATAATATTTAAATGTAAATTATATAAATTATTAAAAGCACGCGCAACTAATACACAAATCGCTGCAGAAGAAGATAAACCTTTTTTCTCGGGAATGGTTACTTTATTAATAATTATTTCAACACCATTAATATTATACTGTTCTTTAATACAAGCAGCCACACCTGCTGCATAACTCCAGTATCCTCCATCTTCCGCTATTTTCTTTAATTTTTCATAATCCATTTCACATTCAAAAAAGTTATTATCAAAAGTATTTTTGACAACAAATTTATCACTTAAAGATGCTTTAGCATAAATACCTTCTTCAATACCAGTTACAATAGCATAACCTTTTTCTATTTTATTATTTACATTACGATAACGTCCAGCCCAATCACTATGTTCTCCCATAATACATAATCTTCCTGGAACAAACAAATCAATATAATTTTCTTTCATTTCTTCACCTACTTCATTAATACCATATTATTGTATCATAAAATAGAAAATAATTATCAAAAAATTAATTATTAGACATATTTTTACAAAAAGAAAAAGAAGCTTATTTCGCTTCTACAACTAACTTAATGGCGGTACGTTCTTCTCCATCAATTGAAATAACCGCAAAAGATGGAATACAATATAAATTCTTTCCACTTGGAGCGACAAAACCTCTTGCAATCGCAATTGCTTTAATCGCTTGATTTAATGCTCCAGCTCCCACCGCTTGTATTTCAACATCATTAGTATCTCTTAATACATTCGTTAAGGCTCCCGCAACACTATTGGGATTAGATTTACTACTTACTTTTAATATTTCCATAATTATTTTTCCTTTCAATTAAATATATTAGGAAATATCAAAAAAAGAACTATTATTTACATTAACTACACTTCTCGTTTAATAGTTCTTTTTATTTCACTTGAACAAATACCTTCTGTTCTTTTTAATCTAACAACTTTCTTTCCATGGTCAATACACCATTTTTCCGCAATATCAAAACGGCCACCTTTATGATCTTCACCAAGGGCTAAAATATCAAAGTCAATTTTCTCTAAACATTCTGGTGATAAACTATCATACACAATGACTTCATCAATTTCTTTAATAGAATTAAGTATTTCTACACGTTCCTCAGTTGAATAAAGTATTTTAGCTTCCGGCTTATATTTCAAGATATAATCTCCGTTTTGAACAGCAACAATTAAATAATCTGCATGTTCCTTACATTGTTTAAATAAACGTAAATGGCCTAAATGAAAGTAATCATAAACACCAAATGTTAATATTTTAGTCATAATATTCCTCCTTCATTTTTTTTAAACTTAATAAACATGGATCATAAACACCTTTATTATTTATTTTATCTTGATATTTCTCATATAGAATAGGCATTTCTGTACATCCTAAAATTATATTATCAAAGCGATTTATTAATCTTAAAAATTCCTTTTCCGTATTATCAGTATAATTATCTTGTTTAACCGCTTCAATAAGTTCACGAACCATTCCGTATTCTTCTTTTGTAGGAACAAGACACTTAATACCTTTTTTTTCTAAAGCATCTTGATAAATTCTTGAATCAATGGTACCTTCAGAACCTATCAAAAAGATTTCTTTAACATTATCATTTTCTATTTTATTAACAGTTACATCAATAATATTAACAATCTTGTCTTGTAACTCTGGTACTTTTTCATATATTTTAGGTAAAAATAAGTGGGAAGTATTACATGCTAAAATAATTTTATTACATCCTGTATCTACCAAATACTTCATTGATTCACTCATTTCATCAATTAATTCAGCAACTTTCTCATGATATAAATATGCTCTTACACGACTAGGCATCGTACAGCGATTATCAATCACTATTCTTGGTCTTTCCCACTCTTTTATAGCAGGGAAAACTCTAGCATACTGTTTAAACATATTAATAGTAGCATAAGTTCCCATACCACCTAAAACACCAATAACTAACTTTTCCATCTTATTCACCATTTTCCCTATCTTCTAGTTTATATGCTTCAAATTCATGATGACTAACACGCTTTTCCACAGGAGGTAACTTCATATAATCGCCATAAATATTACGAAGCCATGTATCATATCCAATAGGCGCCGGATATTTTCTACCTTCAAATTCGACTTTTATAAACTCTTTAAAAAGTTCTTTATCCCCAACAAACTTTGAAACACTTGTAAAATTCCCTACTCTTTTAGTATCACAATCTATATATTTACGAGAATTCTTAATTATTTTTTTAGTATAATAGTTTTTTGGCAACAACTTTAAATAAATCTTTAAAAAGAAACGCATAATTTTCTTTTTTAGACTTGTTTTATCATAGAAATTAGGATAAAGTTGGGCATAACGTAATTTTAAATACATATCCCTTTTTTTAAACATCTTTTGACATAACATTTCATCATCTGGTGCATTATCATATACAAAAACATCAATATTAATATTTAACTTAATTCCTTGTTCTTTATTTGGTTCATAAAGAATAGTTTTAGTATCTAAAACTTTTCCAAAGGCTACTAAAAAATCTTTATTATTTTCAATAGAATAAAACTGATATCTAGAGTTTTCTTCATTAAATAATTTCATAAATTTATCATAATCACTTCGAAGCATACCGATATCAATATCATCATCCCAAGGAATATACCCTTTATGTCTTATAGCCCCTATTAAAGTACCACAATCAATCCAATAATTAATTTGATGTTTTTGACAAAATTCATTAACAACATCCAATATTTCTAATTGTACTTTCTTTAATCCTTCTAAATCTAATTTTTCCATTATACTACCCGTCTTCCAATATATTTAAGTTTAACATAAACTAATATTTATCACAATAATTCTACATTATTTTTACATTTAAGAAAAATATTTATCATCTATTAATTCTTTATATATTTTTTCTAAATCCTTTTCTTTAACTTCTAAATCTCTTAATAAAGCATACGATGTTTCGATATCCATCTTAAAAAAACATTTATCATCTTTAAGGATTTTTTTAATTAATTCATATTTTTCCTTTTGTTCATTATTCTTATTTAATATTAGTAATCCTTCATTTATCTTTCTTAACTTATCAATCATTTAGCACCTCTTCTATTAATCCCTGGTATTAAATTATCATCTCTTTCTAAATACGAGAAAACTCCACTATCAAATAATTCTTTTATTTCATCATAAGTGATTTCTTTTACACCTTTAAATGGGGTAAAAAGATAATATTTAGTTAGAGAATCATTTTGTAAATCATCTTCATTCGTTCGGATAATCAATGATACTCTTGCTAAATCATTATTTCTTGTATTAGTATCACAAATAATATTAAGTTTGATATTAAAATTAAGTTCATTGTAATTAAAGATAATTCTTTTAAGATGCAAAATATAAGACATGGCATCAACACCTTGATAATCAATACTATTTAATTTATCAAGAAATATCCTAACTTTATCATCAAAAGCAATATCATGATAATTATTAGTTTTCTTTTGATACTCTTTAACAATATCATCAAAAGTTTCTTTTTTATTACCTTTATAAATAACTTTATATACCTTATTTAAAGCATTATCAAACTCTTCTTGCGTATTACTATTTTTATTTAGGGCACGAAGTCCTGATACTCTTTGATTTATTTTACTATTTGCAATATCTCCTTCTAAAATACTTTCAACAGAATCTGCAAAAACTAAATATTTCCCCACACGAAATCCTAATTCAACATGTGCTTTACCATAACCTTCTTCATCAAGATGATTTCGATATGAACTTTGAAAATTAACTTTCAATTTACTTAAAAATTTAGTATACAATAAATTAAATTCATAACAAGTTACCCGATTATTCTCTTTAGTTATTTTTTCAACATTCTTATAATCTTTATGTTTTTCTAGTACCTCACCTTCTTGATTAAGAGCAAAGTATTCTTCATCATAGGATAATAAAGTACATAATTTAACATAAATGTAAAGACATTTCTCTAATAAAGACAAATCTTCTGGCATATCTTTTAATACATCTTTTTCAAAATCAGGATTTATTTCAATTTTTTGATATAAAGTATCCGGTGTCTCTAAATATTTATTACATGCTTCCATATCATAATAGTATTTTAAAACATCTTTGATATTTCTTTCCATACTATTAGTTAAATCATAATTACTACTAATTTGTTCTTTTTCAATAAATTCTTTTACAGCATATAAAAAATGATTTTTAGGAATACCATATAACTCTTTAATATTATTATCATCACAAATACTTTCAAATTCATAAGTAGAATTACTTAATAATTCAATTATATCTTTTACTTTAATCTCATATTTATTATTATCTATGGTTATGGTAAAACTAGTATTTTCAAATTTATTTTTAAAGGTTTTTACGGAAATAATATCTCTCAACTGTTGAAATCTCTCTAAAACTTCTTTATCTCGTAAATTATTTTCTTTAATATATACATCCATTGCACGTATTATTTCATTTTTACTATAACTTATATTTCCACAAATATCACCATTTTTAACATAGCCTACTTTAAACTCATTTATTTCACCGCAAAAAAATCTTTTTGCATAAAGATAATAATTATCTCTAGTTAAAATACGGTTTATAAATTCACTACATATAAAATTACCAGGTAAATAAATAGCACTAGAACGATTTATATCATTATATTCTTCTTCACTTTCAAATAAAACATTATTATATTTCTCATAAGGAAAATTATCATCACTCATTATATCACTCTTTCATTAAATTATTTTATTAAGAAAAAAATATAGTCATAAACTATATTTTACCAATCTAATTCATCATCGTCATCTTTTTCTTGTTTTGGTTTTTTCATAGTTGAAGGCTTGGTATCTTTATCATCACTTATTTTTCCTTCGACTGGAACACTAATTGGTGTACATAAGAAAATTCCACCACCTAATTTTTGAAGTCCACCTTCGATTGCATATAAAGTACCAGATAAGAAATCCACAATTCTTTTAGCTTGATCTGGAGTTACTCTTTTCAAATTAACAATAACGGCATTATTACTTTTTAAATAATCCGCGATTTGTTGACTTTCTGAATATGCACGTGGTTCAAACAATATCATTTTATTTCCATCATCAGATATTTCATTTAGGGCACTTGTACTGCTTTTATTACTACTATATGTTTCATCGTCATTTTCTTTTTCTTCACTGCCATTGGAACCAAAAATACTATCTTTCCATTTACCTATACCCATCATGTCCTCCTTTAGTTTCAATTAAATTGTAAAGTATTTATAGTAATTTGTCAAGTATATCCGTAAAGTTTTTCTCGACAAAATTGTACAATGTGACAAGTAATAATTAAAAGATGTTAATTCTTGGATTTAATTGATTGTTTTTTCCCCAACGTATAATTTATAGCCATTAAAATCAATATTACTATTAGTACTATCATCATTAGATAAACTAGTAATATAACTATCGCTCATTAACTTAATCTTTGATGATTTATCTAATACTAAAGTTATTTCCTTAGCTTCATTATTTGCATTTATAATTCCTTCAAAAGAAGAATTATTTTTTAAATTCATATTTAAAGTTGAAATATTATCAACAACGATATTACCATTAACTTTTTGATTATTCATATTTAAAGTAACATTTCCACCATTACTACCATTATTTCCCCATGAATCAGTTTTAATTCTTAAAAAATTACCTGAAGTATCATTATTAATAAATGTATTATTTTCTAAATTGATGGTCGCAACCGTATTTGTTACATAAATACTATCTCCTTTATTAGTGGTTATTGTAGAGTTTTTTGATGTAAAAGTAGCATTTACATTTTTAGCGTCACCACTCATTGATTGATATAGAAAAATATTTTTATACGTTGTTGACTGACCATTAAGTTTTGTATTATCATCAACTAATTCACAATTATCTAAAGTAACACTATTAGCTCCTTCAATAACAATTCCTTCTGAAGCATTGGATATTAACTTAGCATTCGAAACCATTATATCTGCTGTTGAATAAATACTTGGTGAGCCTTGACCATTTGTTTCGTAAGTTCCCCCATCAACAGTTACTTTTCCTCCACCACGATCACTACGTATTGCGGCACTGGAAATACCATTAGTAACTATCGATAAATTAGTTGCATTCATTATCCCACCACCAGTTGTCATAATCCCACCAGAATTATTAGCCGTAGTCGTTATTTTTGAATTTTTTATATTAACTATAGTTCCATCACTATTAGAATTATTGGTTGTTGCACTTCCTCCATAAGAGAATACTCCATTAGCTCCATTCGCATTAGTTTCAATTGTTGCATTATCTATTGTTACATTAGCACCATCTTTAGCAATTAAAGCGGAGTTCGTACCATAAAAACTAGTACTATCTCCACCATCACTATCACCTTTTTTAGATATAGTAACATTGCTTAAATTTACCATAGTATTACCTGATACACTAATTGCATTTTCATCACTATTATTAGATGTATAACTTCCACTAGTAATATCTTCGTTACTAGTAATCTCTGTGCTTGCAGAATAACTAATATTACTATTATTATTAGGTTCTTTCATACCATTATTATTAGTAACATTATTATTTTTAATAAAATAATTGTTGGTTAGATAAATGTCTAAATATGTAAACCCAACTGTCAATATTAATACTGATAAAATAGCAATAACAACTTCTTGAGAGCCCTGGAAACTCTCTTTAAAGGTTTTTTTATTCATTTTAGACATAACTAAATAAACAATAATACATGAAATAACTAAACTATTTATTCCAAAAATAACATAATGATATGTTTCTATTTTATTACTTGTAGAAACTTCCATATTACCACTTGGAATATCTGGAGGTGTATTTCCACCATTAAATTCTGGTGGCATACTTCCTTTATTATCTCTTGATGGTCGATTATTTTCATCAAACGGAAGATTACTACCATCATTTTGTTGTTCATCTCCATGATTTTGTGGCATCATTCTATTATCCTTAGTTTCTTTATTTCGATTTTTACCTTTCATATTAGTATTATTATCAAACTTAAATTCTCTATCACCATTGGCTTTTATTCTTTCGTTAATGGTAATATCATTACTGGCATTATTTTTTAGACTATTCATAACTAGGTAACTACCTATTATTAAGGCAATTACCATAGTAATCATTATACAATTTTTTACACTTCTCTTCATAAATTCACTCTCCTCTTTATTATTTATTTCTTTTATATTCCTATATAATCATTTCCTTTCTTTACATTATTTTACTTATTCGACAAAAGCTTGTCTTTTTATCACCATTCCTTTCACTAATACATAACTATTTTAAAAATTTATGTTTCTTTTTTAAACACTCCTTTCCTTCTATTTTATCAAAAACTATTTCTTAATAATCATACATTTATTTTATCATTTATCACCTTCCTTATTACATTTAAATTATATTTTATTAAGATTAAACGAATATTAAATATAACAAATTATTTTCATTTATCACCTTTTCCTTTCAACATATTAATAATAACCCCTAATTATTAAATGAATATTAAAGATGAAAAAAATGTATCATTTTCTAATACATTTATTTTAAAATCACTTTAAAGGAAGTAATACCATTACTACTTTCTGCTTTAATTATTCCATGATAATTTAGAACAATATTTTTGGCAATGGCAAGACCTAAACCATAACGATTATCTTTGCGATTTCTCGATTTATCAACTCTATAGAATCGTTCAAAGATTTTTTCTTCTTCTCCTTTAGGAATAGGTTCCCCTTCATTGGAAACAATTAATTCAATATTATTATTCTTTTTTAAACTAACCTTAACTACTCCTTGTTCTTTAGTATGCTTAATAGCATTATCAAGTAATATTTCAACTACTTGTCTTATACTATTTTCATTCATTTTCATAACAATATTTTTTTCTATATGATAATCTAACTGTATCTTTTTTTCAAACGCTCTTCCTTCAAACGTCAACACTGATAATTCAACTGCTTTTGATAAATTACCTTCTGTATAAGTAAGATTATTATCATTTTCACTAGATGCTAGTTCTAATAAATCAGTAATTAGATTATTCATTCGGTCTGCTTCATTTTTTATATTGGTTAACCACTTTTTCTCACTGGGATTATTTTCTAACGCTTCACTGCTTGCTACAATAACAGACAAAGGAGTTTTTAATTCATGAGAGGCGTCTGCAATAAATTCTTTTTGTTTATTAAATGCTTCATTCACTGGTTTAATAATCCAATTAGTAATTTTTTGAGAAATAAAGAATATCACTAACTCAATAATAACAAAAATAACTAAAGATGTTCTTAAACCATTTAATAAATGCTCATTAACATTTGTTATATCAACAATAATTAAAGAATTACCTTTATTATATGAATAAGCATAATGATTAAAGTACAATGAGCCAATATATTTATTCTTTTTATCATTACTTAAGATATTATTAGCAATTTCTTGAATATCAGAATTATCACTATTTGAATGATTAATAACATCTATAATATTATCATTACTATCAAGTAGTATGGTATAAATAGTTGCATCCATAATCAAATGACATATTAAGACTACGTTCCACATTTTTCTTTTCTTCTAAATAGTTTTGAACATTAAAGACAACAATAAAACTTAATAAAGAAATTGTTAATATACTAAATATTGTATAAAATACTTTATTTTTTAACTTTTTCATCTTCATACTCCATTTTATAACCAAGTCCTCTTACTGCTTTAATATTAACTTTTGAATCAATTGCTTTTATCTTTTTTCTTATAAATGATAAGTAAGCCTCTAAATTATTACTTTCTATTTCGTTTTCCATACCCCAAACTTTATCATATATTTGTTCCTTTGATAAAATCTGTTCTTTATTATTCATAAAATATTCTAATAATTGAAATTCTTTACACACTAATTCAATTGTTTCATTATTAGTTTTACAAGTTAAAGAAGATTTCATCATATCAAGTTCTAAATCATGATACTCTAATATATCTTTTTTATTAATATTACTGGCATTTTTTAATTGGGCATTAACTCTTGCTAACAATTCTTCAATATGAAATGGTTTAGGAATATAATCATTAGCTCCTTTATTAAATCCTTCTAATTTATCATTTAAAGTTCCTTTGGCCGTCAACATAATAATTTTACTATTTATTCCTTCTTCCCTTAATTTTTTTAAAATATCAAAACCATTCATGCTAGGTAACATAACATCTAAAATAATTAAATCATATATTCCCGTTGCCGCATCAAAATAACCTTCTTCTCCATCATATCTTATATCTACCATATACTTTTCTTTTTTTAAACTCTCACTAATAACATCGGCAAGAGAATATTCATCTTCAATAATTAATATACGCATTTCACACCTCATTTACATTAAAACATCATTTTATTAAATGAACATTAAATATATAAAAAGTCGAGTTATAAGCTCGACATATTATAGTTCTTTCTTTTCTCTTAATCTTTTTTTATTCTTTAACATTATTTCATGGATGTTAGTTTCAATTTCATCCATGGCCTTCTTATCAACATTGGAAATAAATAAATTTTCTTTTACAGTATCAATTTCAATTCTTCCCCATATTAATCCGGTATTTATTTTTAAATCATTAAATAATTCCGTGCTTATTGTTACCAAGTAATATCCAAATAATGCTCTTTTTTCTCCAACAATAATTCTTTTATTAGTTGCTACTACAACACAACTATCAAAAAGCATACTATGAGTATCATTTCTTTGACCACAAAAAGTATATAAAACTTTTTCATCTTTGTCAATAACGTCTTGTACAACTTTAGCGTGTTTCTTTAAGCGAAATGCAATTGTCCAAGGATATCTCTTTTTAAACTTTAAAGCATTATTATAAATATTCATATTAAATCACCCCATTATTTCTCAATAATTTTTTTAAACCATCATATCCAATATCACCTAATTCAGATACAAGTTCTTTTCCATCTTTAAAGATAATAGTCGTTGGGGTTGGAATAACTTTTTCTCCTGAAGAATTAAATTGTTCTTTTAATGCCGAAATACTATCATGTAATTCATCATATTCTTCATTAGTTAATTTTTCTGAATTAACATTAACATAGTAAACATCAAAATTATTTTCTTCTGCTAATGCATTAACAAAAGGTTTATAATTATTACAATGACCACATGTTGGACTAGCAAGCAAAACAATTGTAACACCTTTTTCTTTTATTTTTTCTTGATACTCACTATATGATACTTCCTTAATACGTCCAACTCCAGCATTTTTATTATTAGAAACAACAATACCTAGAGCTCCTACTAATATTATGGCACACACAATAATTAAACCATTTATCAAGGTATTCTTTTTTTTATCTTCATCATGTTTTACAAAACTTTTATTACTCATCATAACCTTCCTCACACCTTTATTATATAACGTATATTAAAACAATGCAAATATTTTTTCAATTATTTTACCAAGAAATTCAATTACAGTATTAACAACTTTAATAAATTTACTTTCATCATCCTTTTCCTCTTGAACATCGGGTAATACCATTTCACCCCAAATACCAACTTTCTCATCTTTAGCTTTTTCTTCTAATTCTTTTAATTTATCCACATGAGCATAATTATCATAAACATAAGCTACTTTAGCATAACCATTATTTATCAACTTTTCTTCAATCAATTCATTATCAACATAAACAAAGGCTAAAATACGACCATATTTATCTTGTTTATCACTATTTGTATCATACTCTAAAACAATTTCTTTAGCATTTTTTAATAAATTACATGTATAGTCACTAGCTTCTTTTCCAAATGGTTCTTCTTTGATATCTTGATCTTTATGTTCGATTTCAGGAGCATTAACCGCTAAAAAGCGAACGGTTTGTTCTTCGTTATTAATAATAAATTTAGCAGTATCACCATCCATACATTTAGAAAAGAGAACTTTTTCTTTAATATTTTCTTTTTCAATTTTACATGGTGGAACAACTTCTTTTCCAATACTAACCCAAACATCATTTTCTTTTTTTACTTCATGATAATGTAAGGGATTCCCATGACTCCCATAATATTTTCCATTACATTCTACTATGCTGTCTTGTCTAATCATTCCTTTTGTAGCATCAACTTTAACAATACATAATAAAACAATTAATAACATAATAATCTTATTTTTCATATACATCCCTCATTTTAATCATAGTATAAAAATCAAAAAAACACAAGAAAAAAAGTAGAGTTTCCCCTACTATTAATATCCTTTCTTACGATATTCTTCTAATAATTCACTAAATCTATTAAAATGAACAACTTCTCTTTGCCTTAACCATAATAATGGACCTAAAATATCTGGTTCATCAGTTAAATTAATTAAATTTTCATAAACCGCTCGTGCTTTTTGTTCAGCAGCAATATTTTCTGTTAAATCGGATATTGGATCTCCTGTTGTTGCAAAATAAGCTACAGTAAATGGTACTCCATTGGCATCTGTTGGATATAAGCCTTTTTTATGTTCTGCATAATGACTATCAAGACCAGCACTTTTAATTTCTTCAATCGTAGCATTTTTCATAAGTTGTGCTATCATCGTTTGAATCATTTCAACATGAGCAAGTTCTTCTGTACCAATATCGGTTAATAAAGCTCTTCCTTTATCATCTGGCATGGTATAACGTTGATTTAAATACCTAAGAGCCGCTGCTAATTCACCATTACTTCCTCCATATTGCGTTACTAATAATTTAGCCATTCGAAGATTTTTAGATTTTATATTTATCGGATATTGTAATTTCTTTTCATATGCCCACATCTTAATTACCCCATGGCCACTTTTCATTTTCCCAAGCAAAAGGTGTATTATTACTCATTATTCCTTTTACACAAAGTGGACCATATTTCCTTTCATATTTTGTAATTAAATCATTAACTTTATTTCGATACTCCGAAAACCTATTTAAAGCTTCTTTATCATTAGGATGAACATCTAAATATAAGTTAATATCATGCATCATAAATGAATATTCTCCAATATTTACTAGCATTTCATCTTTTTCACTATTAATATTTAATTTAGCAACTTTATAATTTTTATATGGTTTATATTCATCTTTAAAGGCATTCCCTTTTAAATAACCTTCATATGGATTAAATAAATTTAAATTATTTTTTCCTTCTTGATAATTAGGATTAGTACTTCCTCCTAAAACATCAAATCCATGATAATTGGGATTATAATTATTAACAGGATTAAAATTATTTTGGGCTTCAAACATATCTACTTCATCAATACTTTGTCCATTAAATGGCATAATATTATTCATGAAATTATCATCATCATAAAATTCGTAATTCATCTTTCCTCCTATCAATACTATTTTATTCTAGGCTAAAATATTGATAAGGAAAAAAGCCTATTTATTGTCTTATATATATAATTTTAATTTAGTATAACAATATCTTTTATATCATTAATGTTTATAATATTATTATCCAGCGTTATAATATGATCATTTACTTTACCTGCAATTTTAGTATTATATTCTTTTTTATTAGTAATGATTTTAACATTAACATTAAAAATATAACCATTTCGATTAAATATTTGAGATATTTTTTCTCGAACACTTGTGTTATCATTTTCTATTACACCATTTTTTATTTTTTCACCAATATTACTTTCTTTTATTTCATATGAATTATTATTAATATCTGATATATCATAATAACTTTGATTATTATTAATCTTCTTATCTATTTTATTTACATATACTTTATTATTTTTCACCATATCCTCCTATTTCATTTTATGTTATAGTTTAAAAAGTATAATAATAATTATTTTTCTCATAATAATAATATGAAAAAAAACAATTATATTTTAAAATTCAATTTATGTTTAACAATATTTTTTATTGTAAGTTTATTATCAATCTATAGTGCTAAAACTATTTCTCTTGATAGTTTAGGAAATATTTTTGTTAAACAAATTATTTATTATATATTAGGATTTATAATTTTATTAATAAGTTATTACTATAAAAAAGAAATAATAAAATATGCATATTTATGGTATTGGGGATTTAATTTTTTACTATTTATTTTGCTATTTTTAGGTGTTAGTATAAATGGTAGTAGATGTTGGCTTATTCTTGGACCCTTTAGTTTTCAACCTAGTGAATTTATGAAAATATCACTTATATTAGTATTTGCCAATATCTTAAATATATATAATAATAAAAAAGATATAAAAACGGAATTTAAGATGTTAACTAAAATTATCATTATCTTTTTAATACCAACAATTCTAACTTTTTTAGAGCCTGATACTGGCGTTGTTATTATTTATTTTATTATTATGATTAGTATGATTTTATATCGTGGTATTAATAAAAAATGGTATTATTTTATTATAATAACATTAATTATTTTAAGTACAATTATCTCATATATGTATTTTTTTAAAAATGAATTACTATTAAACATACTTGGTAAAAATATTTTTTATCGAATAGACCGTATTTTAAATTGGTCAAATGGTAATGGTTATCAACTTGAGAACTCTTTAATTACTATTGGTTCCGCAGGCACACTAGGCTTTGGTTTTAATAATATTCCCTTATATTATCCCGAAGCAAGTACTGATTTTATTTTTACAAGTTTTAGTTCAACTTTTGGATTTATTGGAAACATTTTTTTACTAATAATATTTATTATTTTTGATAGCAGTATATTATCTCTATGTAATAATAAAATTAAAAGAATAGATAAATATTTACTAATTGGTATTTTTGCCATGATTACTTATCAACAAATTCAAAATATTAGTATGACAATAGGCCTATTACCAATTACAGGAATAACCCTTCCTTTTATTAGTTATGGTGGTAGCAGTTTATTTTCATATATGTTCATTTTAGGAATATTACTACGTATTGCCAAAGATGAAAAAATATTTTTTAATTAATTTACTGAAAAATATTGACTTTTATTATATTTTTGATATACTAATAAATGTCTTTTGTAAATGACATTAGATATTATTTTATTAGTCGCGGATGTAGTTTAGTGGTAGAACTTCAGCCTTCCAAGCTGACCATGTGGGTTCGATTCCCATCATCCGCTCCATATGTAAAAATCGTCGGAACAACCGATGTTGAGATAAAGCTTAATTAGAAATAATTAAGTTTTTTTGTAAATAGATTGACCGAATCTTTTTTATTCAAAAAAAGAAGATTTCTCTTCTTTTATTCTTTAACATAACCAATATTTTTATCGGCAGATGGATTAAATGTTAAATTACAAATACTTGCAACTAATCCATAAATACAAAAAGTAATTAGTGTTAAGAAGAAATATGCAGCAGTTCTACTTCTAAATCCCACTGGTTTTAAACTTGTATGGTTTATAATAAAACTTCCAATAAAACCTAAAAAGAGTGTTAGAAGGAATCTAACTAATTTACTATTATTATCTTCCATAATTCCCTTGTATTATCATTATACTATAACATGGACATTCCCACAATTGTTGCTGTATATTTTTCTATAAAATGTAAATAATATAACAAAATAATTTACATTTTTTTATATAAACAATAATATTGAAAGACTTTTAAGGAAATGTAATGATATTAAAAAAATCTTATAATATATATATTTTTAATGTTGAATCTTTAATATATTTCATTTAAAGGAAGTGCTTGTTATGAACGATAGTATTTATATTTTAAGAGATTATGGTAAAGTAAAAATTATGTTAAAGAACATATTGGATAAAAAAGGCATCAGTAGAAATAAATTATGTAATATAATTGGTACAAATTATGATTTAATTAATAGATATTATAATAACAAAGTAACAAGAATACATTTAGATATGTTAGCTCGTATGGCTTTTGTTTTACAATGTGATATATGCGATCTTTTAAAATATAACAAAAATAAATAACTTTGCACTCTTTATGTGCTTTTTATTTTTTTAAAAAACTATATGAAATGTCATTATTCCATATAGTTTTTTTATTATTTTATTGATTGAATATAATAATCATAATCAAAAATTCCTTCACTTACTTCAAAAGTAACACTATATTGTTTACCTTCAGTAAGATTTGATGAACCATTATCGTTTTTATACTTCATTTCATATTCAATATTCTTGCTATCAACAAATGTGTATTCAGTATATGTATATGACTCATCATCAACAAAACCAAAGCCTGTTGTTCCAATTTCTTTTAATGTCATAGTTTCAGTATGTGTCCCTAATGAATACAATCCTATTTTTTCTCTTAATTCACTTTCAGTTGAAGCACTACTTATATCTTCATTAGTAGATTTTAAGTATATTTTATAGCCAACAATAGTTTTACTACTTCCTTTTTTATTATAATATATATCCAATTTAATGTAGTCTTTATAATCTCCTAGTTTATTAAAGAAATCACTATTACTAATCCCTAATACATAATCTTCTGAATTTCCGTCAGATGTTTCAATAGTTACATTACATTTAGAACCCGTGCAACCATAACCATTAACACTAACATTTTCTAGTAAAGTTCCATTAGTTGAAGAAGAATTATTTCCTGAATTATCATTAATTTCATTTGTTCCACTTCCATCATTTACTATTATATTCCAATTATTAGGATTAAAGAAATCTCCAATGAAACTATCAATACCTATTAAAGCCATTATGAATAAAACAACTAATGCAATACCAAATTGTGCAAGTAATCCTAAGAAAATTTTTCCTACACTTGTTCCACCTTTTGTAGCACATATTGATTTTAATTCTTCATTACTCTTTTGTGGATAAGTTGCTTTTATTATTGCGATTTTCTTTTTAGCATAAGATAAATATAATTTATTAGCATATAAACCAATTACAATCCATAATCCTACTGATAATATAAATGATAAGGCAGGTGCTACGGCATTACCAACATTATATACTACAAGGAATACTAAAAATGTTAATATACTATACCCAAACATTTTTCTATAACACATATATAATGAATTAAAGAAGAATGCCGCAATATTAAATGGTCTTGTAGTAATTTTTTCATAATTATTACCTATAAATGCTTTTAATAAGTCATCGTCATTTAATGAATTACTTGATGAAAAACTTTGTTGTGGTGGAATATTGTTATTTACAGGTTGTGGTGTAGGTGTTGAATTAATATTATTATTAGAAATATTATTATTCATTTGTGTGTTAAAATTTTCTTGTGGTTGTGTTGGATTAACTCCAACTGCATTATTATCAACTGATGAATTCATATTTGTAGTTGAATTATCAGTTTTTGGAGTTGGATTAACTCCATTTGTATCAATAGGTTGTGGTGTAGGTGTAACATTATTGTTACCGAACACATTATTAGAATCGTTCATAAATTTCCTCCTCTTATTCTAAATATAATTATAACATATGATTTGTAATTTACATCAAATAATTCGTAAATTTCTCAAAAATTTCTTAATTTTATTTACATTTTTTTATTAATTATGGTAATCTATATGTAGAAGTTAGTTGTATTAACTTATATAGTGATTGTTTCAAATTATCTTATCTATCGCTCCATATGTAAAAATCGTCGCACCAAGTGACGTGAGATAAAGCTCAATTCGAAAAAATTGAGTTTTTTTGTTGTTTAAGAAAGATGTGATGAAATGTTAAATATTATTAAAGAAAAACTTGATTTAAGCCCTGATTTAAAGAAAAAGATTGATTGGGCTAAGAATTATACTTCTACTTCAATAACTCTTGAGAAATGACATTTAATTAGATTTGAGCCTAGTAATCTAGCTTATGTAGATCCACATAAAGTTAAAATCATTAATTATACTTTCTTGTTCTTCAATGGTGTTGATACTTTCTGTATTAATAATCTAAATGATAAACACAATTAGTCTGAACTAGAAAAATACTTTAAACTAGATAGACTGACTATTATTAGAATTTTTATAATATACAATATTAGATTATTTATTAGAATTAAAATCATAACATTTCATATTGTTTATTTATAACTAACAAAGAATAAAAGCAAATATGAAATTTTACTTATAAAATAAAAAACTTGATACAATAAATATATCAAGAAATAAAAAAAATTCTTAGCGACTTCCTATTTTTGCATACACTATTTTCGGCGTAACCAAGCTTAACTTCTGTGTTCGAGATGGGAACAGGTGTACCCTTGGTGCTATTATCACTAAGAAATTTTTAACAAATTAAATATAAATTCAAAATAGTTCTTTCAAAACATGAATAATGTGTTCATCAAATTTAAACAATATAGTTAAATCCTCGATCTATTAGTACAAGTCAACTCAACATGTCACCATGCTTCCATCTCTTGCCTATCAACGTTGTAGTCTACAACGGATCTTACCAAATAAATTGTGGGAAAACTCATCTCAAGGTTGGCTTCACACTTAGATGCTTTCAGCGTTTATCCATTCCCTACATAGCTACACTGCACTGCAACTGGCGTTACAACAGTTAGACCAGCGGTAGGTCCATCCCGGTCCTCTCGTACTAAGGATAGCTCCCTTCAATTTTCCTACGCCCATGACGGATAGGGACGAGCCGACATCGAGGTGCCAAACACCACCGTCTATGTGAACTATTGGGTGGTATCAGCCTGTTATCCCCAGGGTAACTTTTATCCGTTAAGCGACGACCATTCCATACTGAATCGCCTGATCACTATGCCCTACTTTCGTATCTGCTCGACTTGTTGGTCTTGCAGTTAAGCTCCCTTATACCATTACGCTCTTTGGATGATTTCCAACCATCCTGAGGGAACCATTGGGCGCCTCCGTTACTATTTGGGAGGCGACCGCCCCAGTCAAACTACCCACCAGACACTGTCCCTGGCCCAGATAATGGGTCGAGGTTAGAAGCACAACAATTTAAGGGTGGTATTCCAAGGTTGACTCCATAAGAACTGACGTTCTTACTTCATAGTCTCCCACCTATCCTCTACATAAATTACCGTGCCTCAATATCAAGCTATAGTAAAGCTCCATGGGGTCTTTCCGTCCTGTCACGGGTAACCTGCATTTTTCATTACACCTTTCGTGCGGGTCAGAACTTACCTGACAAGGAATTTCGCTACCTTAGGACCGTTATAGTTACGGCCGCCGTTCACTGGGGCTTCAATTCCGACCTTTGTCAAATCGACTTACGTCTTGACTGAGCCGTCCTCTTAACCTTCCAGCACTGGGCAGGTGTCACCCCCTATACATCGTCTTACGACTTAGCAGAGAGCTGTGTTTTTGGTAAACAGTTGCCTGGGCCTCTTTACTGAGGGTCTATCGCTAGACCACCCCTTATCCCGAAGTTACGGGGTCATTTTGCCGAGTTCCTTAACCATAGTTCTCTCGCTCACCTTAGGATACTCTCCTTGACCACCTGTGTCGGTTCTCGGTACGGGTATCTATAAAATATCTTTAGAAGCTTTTCTTGGAAGCTTGGCGTCACTAGATTTCGTAAGTTACAAGTAACCACTTCAACATCATACTTCAGTTTTAACTTTAAACGGATTTCCCTATTTAAAAACCTTTGCATTTATACCAGAATCCAATAACTGGCTCTAGTTAGCCTTCTTCGTCACTCCATCAGTCTTATAGATAGTACAGGAATATCAACCTGTTGTCCATCGGCTACGCTTTTCAGCCTCGTCTTAGGACCCGACTAACCCTGGGAGGACGAACCTCGCCCAGGAACCCTTAGTCAAACGGTGGATGGGATTCTCACCCATCTTGCGCTACTCACACCGGCATTCTCACTTCTAATCGCTCCAGCACTCCTTACGGTATACCTTCAGTGCAATTAGAACGCTCCCCTACCATTGTAAAAAATTACAATCCGCAATTTCGGTACTGTACTTAGCCCCGGTACATCTTCGGCGCAGTGTCACTCGACTAGTGAGCTATTACGCACTCTTTAAAGGGTGGCTGCTTCTAAGCCAACCTCCTAGCTGTTTTGACAACTCCACATCCTTTCCCACTTAGTACAGATTTTGGGACCTTAATTGGCGGTCTGGATTGTTTTCCTCTCCCGTATGGACGTTATCACCCATACAGTGACTCCTGTGTAGTTCATTTATGGCATTCGGAGTTTGATTGCAATCAGTACCCCTAGATGGGGCCATCTTACATTCAGTGCTCTACCTCCATAAAGATAATCACAAGGCTAGGCCTAAACCTATTTCGGGGAGAACCAGCTATATCCGAGTTCGATTGGAATTTCACCGCTAGCCTCAAGTCATCCGCGCACGTTTCCGGGTACGTCGGTTCGGTCCTCCATAACCTGTTACGGTTACTTCAACCTGCTCAAGGCTAGATCACTCGGTTTCGGGTCTAATACTGCATACTTTATCGCCCTATTAAGACTTGCTTTCGCTTCGGCTCCGTATCTTCTACTTAACCTCGCATGCAACATTAACTCGCCGGTTCATTCTGCAAAAGGCACGCCATTACACATTAATGTGCTCTGACTTTTTGTAAGCACATGGTTTCAGTATTCTATTTCACTCCCCTTCCGGGGTTCTTTTCACCTTTCCCTCACGGTACTTGTTCACTATCGGTCACTAGAGAGTATTTAGCCTTACGGGATGGTCCCCGTTGCTTCCGACAAGATTTCTCGTGTCCCGCCGTACTCAGGATACCTCAAGAGTTCACAAAATTTCGTATACAGGACTATCACCTACTATAGTTCAACTTTCCAGAAGATTCTACTATTTTGTGAATTTGTAACTCCGTATAGAGGTCCTACAACCCCAGTCCAAAGACTGGTTTAGGCTATTCCCCTTTCGCTCGCCACTACTAAGAGAATCGATTGTTTTCTTTCTTTTCCACCGGCTACTAAGATGTTTCAGTTCACCGGGTTGCTTTCTATAAAACTATGTATTCATTTTACGATACTAATCTTTGACAATTAGTGTGTTCCCACATTCGGAAATCTCCGGATCAAAGTTTACTTACAACTCCCCGAAGCATATCGTTGTTTGTCACGTCCTTCATCAGCTTCTAGTGCCAAGGCATTCGCCATGCGCCCTTAATAATTTAACCACCATTGTTTTTTTGATATTTCTATCCTAATTTGATGAGATTTTATAACAAATATACACTTAATCAATATATTTGCATGTTATATATTCGCTCGTTAAGAATATATAACCACATTATTCAGTTTTCAAAGAACTATTTCTAGAGAAATCAAAAATGATCTCTCAAAACTAAGCAAAACATACAGTCAATATTTAATAGCTAGATACGGATATTTAACTCCATAGAAAGGAGGTGATCCATCCCCACCTTCCGGTAGGGATACCTTGTTACGACTTAAGCCCAGTCACCGATCCTACCTTCGGCGTCCCCCTCCATTACTGGTTAGGCTAACGACTTCGGGTATTATCGACTCCCATGCCTTGACGGGCGGTGTGTACAACACCCGGGAACGTATTCACCCCAACATTCTGATTTGGGATTACTAGCGATTCCAACTTCATGAAGTCGAGTTGCAGACTTCAATCCGGACTGGGACCGACTTTAAAGATTTGCTAGGTCTCACAACTTTGCATCTTTTTGTATCGGCCATTGTAGCACGCCTGTAGCCCTAGACGTAAGGGGCATGATGATTTGACGTCATCCCCACCTTCCTCCGGTTTATCACCGGCAGTCTCTTTAAGGTTCTCAACTAAATGTTAGCAATTAAAGATAAGGGTTACGCTCGTTATTGGACTTAACCAAACATCTCACGACACGAGCTGACGACAACCATGCACCACCTGTCACCACTGTCCCCGAAGGGAAAATCTTGTTTCCAAGACGGTCAATGGGATGTCAAGCCTAGGTAAGGTTCTTCGCGTATCTTCGAATTAAACAGCATGCTCCACCGCTTGTGCGGGTGCCCGTCAATTCCTTTAAGTTTCAGCCTTGCGACCGTACTACTCAGGTGGAATACTTAATGTGTTAACTTCAGCACCGAGAATCCCGATACTTAGTATTCATCGTTTACGGCGTGGACTACTAGGGTATCTAATCCTATTTGCTCCCCACGCTTTCGTGTCTCAGCGTCAATCACGGCCCAGCAAGTCGCCTTCGCCACTGGTGTTCCTTCTAATATCTAAGCATTTTACCGCTACACTAGAAATTCCACTTGCCTCTACCGCATTCAAGTAAAACAGTTTCTAAGGCGAACCGAAGTTAAGCTTCGGACTTAAACCTTAGACTTATTAAACCGCCTACACACGCTTTACACCCAATAAATTCGGATAACGCTCGCTCCCTACGTATTACCGCGGCTGCTGGCACGTAGTTAGCCGGAGCTTTCTTGAAGAGTACCGTCACTCTGATGTCATTTCCTACATCAGACGTTCTTCCTCAACAACAGAATTTTACAGGTTTCCCCCATTGACGAATATTCCTAACTGCTGTCTCCCGTAGGAGTTTGGGCCGTGTCTCAGTCCCAATGTGGCCGATCAACCTCTCAGTTCGGCTACGCATCGTTGCCTTGGTAAGCCATTACCTTACCAACTAGCTAATGCGCCGCAGGCTCATCTTGAAGTGAAGCTTTAAAGGCTCCTTTTACTATAAGAAAACGTATTCTCTTACATATCATCCGGCATTAGCAATCGTTTCCAATTGTTATTCCAGTCTTCAAGGCAGATAACCCACGTGTTACTCACCCTTGCGCCACTAAGTGAAAATCCAAATCAGCTTTGTGCAAGCACTCCACATCAATGGGTCACTTCGTACGACTTGCATGTCTTAGGCATGCCGCCAGCGTTCATCCTGAGCCAGGATCAAACTCTCAAATAAAATATTTAAAGTCTTTTTTATAATTAATAATCCTAGCTACAAAAAATTGACGTTTTGCTCAGTTTTCAAAGATCATTTCAGCAACTTTTTCAAGTGCTTAAATAATATATCAGATAATTGTTTATTTGTCAAGCATTTTTTTGCTTTTTTAAACATTCAAATTATCTTCATCGCCTTTCTCAAGGCAACGTTTGATATTATATCACTATGACTTAATTATGTCAATAGTTTTTTGAAAGTTTTTTCAATTATCTTTATTGCTTTCTTTCGAAGACAACGTTTTAAATGATACCACAATGTTTCTTTTATGTCAACATCTTTTTTTAATATTTTTCAATATTTTTTTCGTATCCTTTTTTTCTTTGCCTTCTTCAAAGCAACAGCAAATATATTATCAAATATCATTTATCTTGTCAACACATTTTTCTATTTTTTTCAATTATTTTTTTAAAAATCATTACTATTTCCGCATTGACTTAAATACTATATCATTTTCGTTTTTTATATTCAATTGCATTTACATTTATTTTACATTTTTCCAATAAAAACTAAATATTTTTGCATTCTTTATTATATATATGATTAAATATATAAAAAAAAACTAAATATTTTTAGTATTTTTTATTAAATTATATTTTCTATAATAATCATTTATTATCACAGTATTAAAAGGATATTTTTTATTACGTACTATATTAATAAGATTACTTAAATCATCCTTTATTATATTATCAATTACATTAGGATAATTCATAAGTTTTTTATGATACTGATATTCTCCTCGATCTAATATTTTAAATGCACCATCAGGAAAAACACGTAAATCTAAATCATAATCAATATACTTAATAGTTTTTTCCTCAATAACAAATGGACTTGCTAAATTACAATAATAATATACGCCGTCTGCTTTTATTTGACCAATAATATTATACCAACTATGTTTATAAAAAAACATAATCGCTGGTTCTTTTGTTCGCCACGATCTACCATCCGATTCAACAACCTTTGTTTTATCATTACCAAAAACCATAAATTCATCATTAATATCTAATAATATAGCCTCATCCCAAGAACGATGAATACTTCCATCATGTTTATAACTATGTATAATAAACTTTTCACCAATTTGATATTTATACATACTATCTATTTTGACAAATTATTAAATTCATCATTTCATTATGTTAAACAAATTGTTTTCATAATGTGCAATCAACAACTAAATTGATATGCAATCTCTCCTTTCTTTTTATTACATAAACTTTTTATATTTAATAATAGAATACTTTATATTATTAACATTTATAATAATATAAAAATACAATATTTAAATGACAATATACATAATATCATAAAATCATAAAATATTGTAGCCATTATTTATTATTTTATTAATAATTAATGGTTTTTTATTAAAAAACAAAAAAAGAAAAACTAATTAAGTTCTTCTTTCCAATCATCATTTATCATATTTTTTTCATACATACATTTTGAAGCCTTACCAACAGATGCAAATAATTTTGAAACTCCGCCACAGCTTTTTTCATAATTAGCAATATTATGACGATTTATACCAATACTTTCTCCTTCACTATAAGAATCAATATCAGCTCCAATATACATAAATTCCCAATCTTGATGTTCTTGTATCATCTTTTTAATTTTCTCTTTACTAAATTCATGGGAAGCGTTTTCAAGTCCATCTGTTGTAATAACAAATAGTACTTTCTTAGGATTATTTCCTTCTAATTTAATAATTGTTTTTCCTATAGCATCCAAAAGCGCCGTACATCCTCTAACATAATAAATGTCATTATTTAACTCTTTCATCTTACTTAATGGACATCTATCGGTAATTATTTCATACTTATCATCAAAAAGAATAGTTGTAACTTTAATATTACTTCCCTTTAAGGATTTTAGATAACTATTATAACCACCAATAGTATCATTTTCTACTCCATGCATTGAACCACTACGATCTAGTAAGAATACAACATCCATTTCCCTTTCTACCTTTTTTGTTTTTTGATTTACTTTTTTCATCTTTTATCCCTTCTTTCATTACCATTTTATAATTAAAATAATATTCATAGGTCTCTTTAAAAGAGACAATTTTCTTGCTATAATACTATTAAGGTGATTTATGAAAGAAGAATTAAAAAAATATATTAAAGAAAATATGGTAATAGAAAAAACATTTTTTGCAAAAGCAGCATATTCTTTTGCAAGAAGTGCCTCTGAAGAAGATACTGCTATTAATTATGGTGATAGTAACATTAATCAATTTATCGAAAGCAATCATGATAATAGCAATTTCCAAACCATATTATTTAATTATATAGACGAACGAAATCTAAAAGATAGTGATGTTTATAATAAAGTTCATCTTGATAGAAGACTCTTTTCCAAAATAAGAAATGATAAAGAATATCATCCATCAAAAGAAACTGTTTTACTATTAGGAATTTCTTTAGAGTTAAATGAAAAAGAAATACTTAAATTATTAGAAAGTGCTTCTTATTCATTACCAAAAAATAATTATTATGACTTAATTATGCGATTTTGTTTTATTAATAAAGTTTATAATATTAACAAAATAAATGATTTATTAGAAGAATATCATTGTAAATTATTAAGTGTCTAAATTATCCACAATTATTGTGGATATTTTTTTATTTTCCACATAAATGGTGAATAACTATCTAAAATAAAAGAATTGTTTTATCATTCACAATCCTTTCATACATACGTAAATATATTACGCATTATCAACTACTTTATTAAGAGTAATTATTCTCTTTCCTTCTTCAACAGCACCAATATGGTAACTACCAGAATCACCATCAGTACTCTTAGTAGTTAATTGACCATCTTCATAAGAAAGAATAACTTTTCCATCTTTTAGAGTTAATGTTCCTTTATATTCAAAACTAATGCCTTCTTTATCAGTATCTCCTTTTACTGTAAAGTTTACTTTATCATCTTTCATATCGCTTGTTAGTTCATTATATAGAGTAATAGCCTCTTCACCTTCGCCATAAACATCGGTATATGTCCATGTTACCTTATCGTCTTCAATTTTTCTTATAGTAACAGCAACTTCATTTTCCCATGGATCTTTTCCACTAAATTGATATCCAATATATTCTTCATAATTTTTCTTTCCACATCCAGTAACTAAAAGACCTATCATCATAACTACAGCAATCATTAATAACTTCGTACACTTCTTCATATAATCCTCCTTTCTCATAAAATTACTAAATCTATTAAATATAATTTTATGCTAAATAATTATTATCTTCTATAAAAGTATACCACAAATTTAATATAATACTAAAGAAAATAACGATTTAAATAATAAAAGAAATAGCTTTTTGACTATTTCTTTTCTACATTAATCTCTAATAATTTATCTTTAAGTTCTTGTTCAAGAGATTCAAGTTCTTTTTCAGATTCTTGACGTTTAATTCTTCCATTTTCATGAATTTCAATAACCTTGTCAATAGTTTCAATAATATCTTGATTAGTTTTTCTAATCGTTTCAATATCAACAATAGCTTTTTCACTTTCTTCAGCAATCTTAATAGAACCTTGTTTTAAAGTCTCACTATTTTTCTTTAACATATCATTGGTAAGTTTTGATACAGCTTGTTGATTCTTTAATGCACGATTAGCATTATTAATACCTAAAGCTAAAACCATTTGATTTTTCCATAAAGGAATGGTATTAGTTATTGAACTTTGAATTTTTTCAACAAGTTCAGCATCATTATTTTGTAATAAACGAATTTGTGGTGCCATTTGAATAGAAATCATTCTGGTTGTTTTAAGATCATATATCTTCTTTTCTAATCGATTTATGATAGCTTCCATATCTTGAACTTTTTGAATATCAAGATGATCACCAGATTCTTTAGCAGCTTCTTTTAATTTAGGTAAATCCACTGTCTTTAATTCTTCAATCTTTTTTTCACCAGCAATAATATATAGTGATATTTCTTTAAAATACTCTAAGTTCTTTTCATACATCGTATCAAAAATATTAATATCTTTTAACATTTGAAGTTTATCTTTTTCAAGACCACCTTCAATATTACTAATATTTTTTTCAATAGTATTATATTTTGCTACTAATTTATCAAATTCTTTTTTTGCAGTAGAAAATATTTTTTCAAATAATGATCTTTTACTATTATCATCTAAAGCTTTATCAAATGATTTAATCTCAGCAACTAAACTACCAAGTAAATCTCCTACTTCACCAGTATCTTTAGTACGAACATTTTCAAGAACAGTATCTGAAAACTTCGATATTTTATCCTGTGCAGCGTTACCAAATTGTAAAATTTGTGTTTGATCAAAGACATCAATTTCACTATTAAATTTATCAATCGCTTTCTTTTCTTCATCAGTCAAATTATCATAATTAAGTGATTTTTCTATCTTGGCTTCACTAACACTTTTTTCAGCAAGCCCTTCTAATTCTTTAACATTTGTTTTTTCTAATTTTAATTCCATATTCTCCTCCTATTTAAGCCCATCTATTAAGGCATTATATTCATTCATTCTTAAACCTGATATTGTACTATTAATTTCTTGTGGTACAGGAATACCTATTTTTGATACATCATATTTACCACCAGTAATACCTGTTCTAAAACCATATTTTTCCCAAGCAATTTGTTGAATTCTTTCATTTTCTTCAAAGGCTTTATATAATATTTCACCATTCTCGGTAAAATACATATAACAATGGTTATTCCATGAAGTTGGTTTTGGATAAAGTATTCTTATACGATCCTTTACTTGATCAAAACCTTTTTTATTTGAATTTGAAAAGTCTATAATACTCTTTTCATAATCAACAATTATTTTTTGTGTTCCCATTCCAGCTCTTAAATATTCTTGAAATAAATCCGCAGGTGTAAAACGCATATTTCCTGATTTAATATATAATTCTTTTAATTTTGGCATATTCTTTTTAACGTTTTCTTCATTCACTTCACCTTTAGATAATATTCCAAGTAACAATCCATAATAGGTAGCGCCTGGACTAGATTTTACTGGATCAATCGATGAAATACTAACATTTCCATAAATATCGTCAGATACCCCTAATTCTTTCCAGGTTTTACCATTTAAAATATAATCTACTAAGCGATCCATATCAGTTACATAATAAATACCATTTTGTTCTTCCGCTAGATTATTACTAATTAAAGCATCAACTATTTTATCCCAACTATAAAAGACAATTGGTGTATTTAAAGTTAATCCTCCACCTAAAACAGTATATCTTTCGGCTTCATCATCAACAGGTCTTTGTTTATAATAATCATAATATCTTATATCAGATGTAAATAAAGCATCATACTTTGTAACACCAGGAGAATTAATAGTAAATTTTTCGCCACTTTCCATACGGCTTATAATATCTTGATTACCTAGTCCAATAGTTTCACGAATTAATGGCATGGATACTGTTTTACTATTACTCCATGTATCAAATATAACATTTATTTTATATTCTTTTCTTAAAATACTTAATACTTCTTCATCTTTTAGAAAATCTTCTTTTCCACCACCAGTTGCAACATAAATAGTTGTTATTCCAACATCCGATATCTCACTTCCAAATTGTTTATAAATTATTATTCCAACAATTAAAACAATAAAAATAATTATCCCTATTAATTGTTTCTTATTCATCTTCATCACCTTCTAATAAACTTTCTTCATAACCATCAGATTTTAAGATAGAATTATAGACTTTCATTTCTGCATCAGCATTTAAAATATCACTTTGATATAAACTATTTAATATTTTCTTAAAAGCATTATTGGTATCACTAATGATTTTTTTACTATCAGTCATAAATTTTTTACTATCTTTTGATGTTAACGATTGATTTTCAATGTCATCATATCTATCTACTATTTTAACACATATTGGTAAATAATAATCTAAAAATTTTGTAACTGTTTTATTTTTCATATTATTTTTCTCAATTGCATTAATTATTTTACTTGATGTTTTGGTTATTTCTTCCAAATCTTTTTGTACATCAACATCATCAACACTATTAATCATATCTTTAATATGTTTATTTTTATTTTTTGCATCTATTATTCTATCTTTAAAAGTCAATTCTTTAATTTCTTCTTTTTTGGCTCCATTAATAATTAATTCTGAAGCGACAAATGAAGTTGCACCAAGGAGCAACGCTGGTGGTAATGCAAGAGATAATCCTAAATAACCTACGGCAAAAAAACCAGCTCCTACAACACTTGAAATAATATTTTTATTTTTCATATTAATTATAACCTCGAACTGTTTTAAAGGCATCTACTAAATTATTTCTTCCATCAAAGACTTTACCATTAGATAATTTAGCCATTTTCTCAAGTTGATTATAATCAGCATCTCCAAATGTTATTGAATAAATTGGAATTTCTTTATTAATTTGGTTATACTCTCTTGATAAATCACCAAACGTTCCAACATTACCTGCACCATCAGTCATTAAAATAACTGAGGTATTATAATCACTACTTTCATTTTGTAAGATTTCAATCGCTTTCATCGCTGCTGGATATAACGCTGTTGTTCCACCAACACTTCTGTTATTTATTTCAGAAAGTAAATAATTGGTATTACCACCATTAGCACTCCATGGTTCAGAAGCAGAAGATGAAAAAGGAATAACATCTATTTTATCTTTACTAGAAAATTGTATCATAGATTCTTTGGCTTTATCACTAAATATATAATCCATGGCTTCACGTAATTCTCTTATTCCCGAACCACCCATACTTCCCGAATAATCTAGACAAAATACAACATGAACTGGTTTTCTTAATTCTTCTTGATACAAAAGAAGAGCTTCTTGAATAACATCTTGACTAGGATATTTTATTGGTGAAATATATTTTGTTGTATCAATTCCCCAAGATTTATTAAAAATATCTTTAGGCGCATCATTCGTTGTTCCACCATACCATGTACGTCGTCCTAAATTAAGAAGTATCTCTTGTCCTTCATTATCTAAAATATAATTTTGAAGTTCTAAGAAAACTTTTTTCTTTTCATCATTATGATTATTAATATAAACAAGTGGAGAATCACAAATACTAACACCATCCACTGGGTATACAAGATATAGAGTTTCTTTCTTCTCTTTTTCTAATTGTTTATTAATGTTTATTATTGAAGACTCATAAGTAAAAGCTGCATCATAGTCACCATTAATAAATGATTTTTCTAAGAAATCTTCATCCCCAGAAATACGAGATACTCCAGAAAAGAAATCTCTTAAGTCTTGTTTTAATTGATTGTTTTTTAAATCACTACTTTTTAAAACATCAGGATTACCTGCTAAAGTACTTAAAATATTTAAATATCCCGAAGCTCCACTATTGGTTGAAATAGGATTAGCCATACTAAATGTTAATTTTTTATTACGAATTAACTCTAAAATATCTTTGGTTGTTACCTGTTTATTTTTTAAACCTAATTCTTCAGCTTTACTATTTTTTATACCAAAAGTCATTGGTGTAATACTTGTTGATTTTTGATCACTTGTACTAATACCTTTAACCATATCTAACCAAATAGAATTAGAAGCCCAAATAGCATCATATTTTTCACCAGAATTTAATTTATCAACAATCTCTAAGTTATCAGCATAAGTAATATTTAAATCAAAAGAATGTTTTTTTGCAAAAGTTTTAAGTGTATCCTCTAATACTTTATTTTCAGGTGTTGTTATTAAACTAAATACTTTATCACTATAAACATATTCCTCATGATGTTCAATACCAACCCAATCTTTTATTTTATTGGTAAAACCATTAACAAAACTAATCCCTACTCTTATTATTATTAAGGCAATTAAAATTGTCCAAAAATTTATTTTACTTTTTCCTTCCATTTTTATCCCTCTTTTCATTTCAAAATAAATGTTGCATAATATTCTTCATACGTAATATCATGTTCATAAATATATTTAGCAACACTTTCTCCAACATACCTAAAGTGCCATGGTTCATAAGTATAACCCGTAATAAATGTTTTTCCTTTAGGATACCTTAAAATAAAACCATATTTATGAGCATTTTTGATAAGCCATTTAAATTCATCGGTGTTTTCAAATCGACTAGATACCCAATTAATATCCGATGCCAGTCCTGTTTGATGCTCACTTGTACCTGGCCTTGCTGAATATGTATCAGCTTTGGCCTTTCCATCTTTACTTACATAACTATTATAAAGAGATGTTTGTGTATTATAACTACGATACCCCGAAACATTTTTTAGTGATAAACCTTCTTTTTTAGCAGCATCAACCATTTTTTTAAAGTAACTTGCTGCTTCTCTTTCCATGCTTCCACCACCATATCCATCAAGTGAAACCAAGTCAGGTACATAATTCTTTTTTAAATTATGGTATTTATTACAAATAATCAAATATTTCTTTGACATATCTACTTCTTCCATATCCGAATAAAATGGTTTATCAAGTCCAATATTTACATAAGTAATAATTTTATCATCGGAATAATCTGGATGTAATTTCTTATAAGCAACATATCTTTCATAAAATCTTTCAAGGTAATTACTATCTTTAATATCAAATTCATCAACATGATCAAGATAAATCGGTTCTTTATCATAATTATCATTAGGTTTATTATTAATATATTCATTTTTATAGTTATATTTCCAAATTAAAAAGCCAATCAACCCAATTAATGCTAATAAAATAATTACAATTAAATACTTCATAATTTTTTTCATAAACATCACACTATAATTATATCGAATTATTTGAAATTTAACAACTATATTAAAGAAAAAAAGAATACTATCTTTCAAGCATTCTTATATTATCAAGCATAACGCCACATCCTTCAGCTACACTTGTTAAGGGATTATTTGCAAGTTTTACAGGAACTTCTAATATTTCTGTAAATAATTTATTCATACCACTAATAAGAGAACCTCCACCAGTTAGGATAATACCATTTTCCATCAAATCAGCGGATAACTCTGGTGGTGTATTTTCTAAAACATTTTTGGTTGCATCAATTATTTTATTAATATCATTTTTTAATGCTTCCATTACTTCATCAGAATTAAATGTAATTGTTTTAGGTAAACCATTAACTAAATCTCTACCCTTAACTTTCATACTTTTTTTCTTTTCTTTATTATCTTTATCTTTTTCTTTATTCTTATATACACAACCTATTTCATGTTTAATACTTTGAGCGGTTCTTTCTCCAATTAATAATTTATACTTATCTTTAATGTAATCTTTAATATCATTATCAAAGACATTACCCGCAATTTTCATTGATTTACTAATAACAATATCCCCTAAAGAAAGAACAGCAATATCTGTTGTTCCCCCACCAATATCAATTATCATATTACCAATGGGTTTACTAATATCAAGACCTGCTCCTATCGCAGCAACTTTGGGTTCTTCTTCAATAAAGACTTTCTTTGCTCCTAATCTTTCCGCGGCTTCTCTTAAAGCATTTTTTTCTACTTTAGTTGTATCAACAGGACAACAAATAATTATTCTCGGTTTTCGAAAACCATATCCCTTAACTTTATTAACAAAATAATTAAGCATTAATAAAGTTATATCAAAATCAGCAATAACACCATCTTTCATCGGTTTAATTGCTTCATATTTCCCTGGAGTTTTCCCTAACATTAAGTGAGCATCTTCTCCAAACGCTAATGGTCTTTTAGTTTCTTTTTCTATGGCAACAACACTTGGTTCATTTAAAACAATCCCTTGTCCTTTAATATATATTAAAATATTAGCTGTTCCTAAATCAATTCCTATATCTTTCATAATATTCACCACTACTAATATGGCATTATTATCATAAATTATGTATTATTTAATACCTTTTTTATTTTTTTATACAACAAACTATCAATATTAGGTAATTTTACATTTAAATCATTATATATTATCTTCCAATTTAAATTCATATATTTTGCTATATCATAATAATTTTTCTTAAGAGATAATACATAACGACATTCTAACATGATTCTTTCTTTTTCACTCATACTTAATCTTATTAAAAAAGATGATTAAATATCACCTATATTTTTATCAAAACAATCTAAAGGATTAATTGTCCCACCATTTTTATAAATTTCAAAATGTAAATGATTACCTAAATCTTTATTAATTTTATTTGTTCCACTAGTTCCTATCTTTTGTCCAATAAAAACCACATCTCCTTGTTGGACATCAACACTTCCAAGTCCTTGATAAACACTTACTATTTCTCCATTATGTCTTATTTTTATAGTTTTACCAAGAAGTTCATCATCTGCAATATCTACTACTGTTCCATCATAAATTGCTAATATATCAAACATTTCACTTAATGTATAATCAATTCCGGTATTTGGCATATAAGTTCCTTCATAATAAACAATAGATTGTTCTTTCATTTCATTCTCATCATTTTTATTATAATAATATCTAACAATACTTACATTAGCATTATTAAATGGTTTTTGGATAGTATTACTAACATTTGTATTGATAACCGGAATACTTCGATCAAAAATAGAATTAGAAACAAAAGTAATATTATCAAATTCCTCTTCTTCATAAGAATCATAATTCTTCTTAGTAAAATAAATCCCTGCCGTTATTACAAATAAAAATAATAAATAAATAGTTGGTAAAACATAAGATTTTGGTTTATATTTCATTTTATCACCTCATTTAAAGTATTAACAAAAAAAGACTTTTTATACATTAAAAAATCTTAACATATAAAAAATCTAAGAAAAAATTACTTAATAAATAAATTAATACTAAACAAAGAACAATATAAAAGACTCTTGCTTGCACAACTTTATTTTTTTTAAAAATACCATTAATATTTATACTATCCATTGACCAAATAACAATTATTGTTGATAAAAGATAAATTGCATATTTAACCATTAAAAACCTCATTTTCAATATCTTTTACCTTTTGAATTCTACGATTATGTTTTTCTAAATTAGAAAATTCAGTATTAATAAAAGTATTAACAATATCGATAGCATCCGAAAGTAATGTTTTTTCACCAAACGCTACACAATTAGTATTATTATCAACTCTTGTATATAATGCTTCTTCTTTATTACTTACTTTAGCACAATATACACCTTTCATTTTATTTAAAGCAATACTTATACCTATTCCACTACCACAAATAGCAATACCATAACTTACTTCTTTATTAACAAGACCTTTGCCTAATTTAAAAGCAAAATCTGGGTAATCACAAGACTCTTCACTATCTGTACCATAATCAATAACTGTATAACCATTATTTTCAAAAAAATTTATTAATTCTTTTTTTAATTGATATCCTCGATGATCAGATGCAAAACCTAAAACCATATTATCACTCTCCATAAAAACTATATCATATTTTTATCTTTTTATAAAGAAAAAAGTTAGACATAATCTAACTAATTTTCAAAACCATATTTTTTATTGAATTTATCAACACGTCCCGTTTTAGAACCACGAGCTTGTTTTCCAGTATAAAATGGATGACATTTAGAACAAATTTCAACATTAATTTCACTCTTTGTTGATTTAGTTTTAAATGTTTCACCACAAGCACAAGTTACAGTACAATCAACATATTCAACTTTTTTCTCATTATTATTTTTAGCCATAATGTTCTCCTTTCGCCATGAATTTAATCATAGTAATACAAATTACTAGGTTATTATAACAATTAAACTATATAAAATCAAGTGTTTATAAAGATTTTTTTAGTTCTTTACCTTTATTATTTTTAAAATAATCACGTAAATATTGATTATAAACTGCATCATATAATAATAAACCATCTTTTTGAATCATATCAATTATTTCTTCTTTTTCTTCATCAGTTACTATATGACCAGTATTTGCAATGGGAAGATTATTTTCATCTAATTGACAATTAATCTCTCTTTTTTCTTTCATTATTTCTTCTTTAGTAATTAAATTCATATTTCGATATCGTTTAACAAAATTAGTAACTTTTTGATATTCAATTTCATTTAAACTTAGTTCAACAAAATTATAAAAAGTATCAAGTGAATAATCAGTCATAGAAAGAAAATCAACAATTGAGAATTCTCTTTCATTCATACCATAGGTAATATATTGAACAATATTCTTTAACAAATTATTTTCTATTTGATTATTTTCATATCTTGTTTTATGTATTCTTTCTTGATATTTATTATATAAATCATTATTATATAACTTCGCTATGGCAACGCATCTTCGAAATTTATATAACTCAATTCTTTCCATTTCACAATACAAGGTAACATTTTTATAATTACTATTAAGATACTTTAAAATAATATCATATGCTTCATTACGTTTTTCTAAATCAGCTTTTAAAACATAATCACGATAATTACGATATTTAATATATTTTTTTACTATTTTTTCTTTTATTTCTTCATATGACAAATCTGGATATAATGCAACTGCTATAGATGATATATTATACATATTAACATCTTTTTTCAGACTCTGAAAAAATTCGATTATTTCATCTAAATTATCATGTTCAAAAAGAAAAGTAATAATCCGATATTTTTCAGGATAATTATCAATAATATTTTGCTTACGTTTTTCAAGTCTTTCTATTTCAAGAGGAACCATTCCTAACTTACTTTCTCCTGCGTAATAATTAATAATCGGAATATTTATACCAATTTTTTTAGCTTCTATTTTTAAATCCGTATTACTAACAATTAAATTAAAACAATAATCATATAAATCACTAACAGAGTTCATCTTAGGAAATATCTTTTTAAAAAGAGCATCTGCTAATCTCTTACCATTTTTTCTTTCAATAATTGCTAAATAACGATCAAAATAGTCATTCTTTTTAGAATAATATAATGCTCGAAGTAAAACCTCATATGCTGAAATATCTTTTTTTAAATCATATAAAGACGCAATCATAATATCATTATTATTAACACCTTTTGTTGAATAATTCCTTTTTAAATATCTTAATGCTTTATCAATTAAATCATATTTCCAATTTACATATTTAACATATTCAAAACACATTTTATTTATATTTTCACCCATAAACCACCTATAAAAAACAATTATTTTATTTTTATTTTTACTTTATTATCATCAATAGACTTTTCTATTTTAAACTTCGTATTTCCTATTTTTTCACCTTTTTTTAATTTATAAATAGTAATACCAGTTCCTGCAATCATCGCTGAAGCAACGATTATTGATACAAATCTTGTTACAATTTTTCTGGTTTTTCTTGATTTTTCTTGTTCAACTTTTAGTTTATCTTTATCCATATATCCCTCTTTTTCGGCATTATTATATCAAATCATTATTAAAAATGCAAATAAAAATAGTAAAGATTAATTTCCTTACTATTTAATAATTATTTTGTATAAGGTAATAATGCAATAGAACGTGCTTTTTTAACTTGTTCAGCAATATGTCTTTGATGTTTTGCACATGCTCCTGTTACACGTCTTGGTAATATTTTACCTTTATCATTAATATATCTTTTTAAAGTATCTACATCTTTATAATCAATATCTTTTCCAGTACACATATAGCATACTTTCTTTTTCTTTCTGAAAAATTCTGCCATTATATCCTCCTTCTTTAGAATGGTAATTCACTATCTGCAACTTCAATTTTAGCACCAAAGTCAGCAAATGGATCACTACTACTATCACTTGTAGAAGCATTACTTGGAGTACTATATGATGAAGGTGTATCATTAAATCCTTCACTAAATTCATTTCCAGAATCTGCTTGAGGTCTTGATCCTTTAGAATCTAAGAATTGAAAGTTTTCAACAATAACATCAGTTGTATATACTTTCTTACCATCAGCACCATCATAACTTCCTGTTTGAATTCTTCCATCAATAGCAATTTGACTTCCCTTAGTTAAAAACTTTTTCATCGTTTCAGCACGGTTACCAAAAGCAACAATATTTATAAAATCCGCTCCACGTTCTTCACCTTCACGAACAAATTGACGGTCTACTGCTATAGCGCAACGCATCGTTGCTAAATTACTTGCCGTATAACGTAATTCTGGATCTCTTGTTAATCTTCCTACTAAAAAAACTTTATTCATATAATTCTCCTACTTCTTTCTTATTTTTCTCTTTTTACAACAATATGTCTAATAATATCTTCATTGATATTGGCAACACGATCAAATTCCTTAACAGCTTCAGGTTCTCCTTCAACTTTAAATAAGAAATAGTTACCATTTTTAAAAGTATCAATTTCGTATGCTAATTCACGTCTTCCCATATTTTGAACATTAGTAATCTTAGCACCTTTGTTTTCTAATACTTTCTTCATATTTTCCACAATTGCTTTTGTTGCTTCATCCTCTACTGTAGGTTTTACAACAAACATAACTTCATAATTTCTCATTATTACACCTCCTTTTGGACTATTCGGGCATTACTGCCAAGGAGCAATTTCTTACTCGCAATATAATATAACATAAATTATTTGACAAATCAAGTTTTTTTCATTTTTTCATTCTAAATAATATTCTATAGTTTCTGCAATTTTTTCATAACCTCTTACATTAAGAAATGGTGTATCAATATTATCTTTATAACGATTACCTTTAACTTTTTCATATAAGTCAATATAGGAAATATCATTTATCATCATTAATCTATTTAATTTAATGTCAATATCACAAAAAAACTCGTCTGTTTTACTATCATAATAATTTGTTGGATTATAATAACCTAAAAAAAGAATCATTCCTTTAGTATATTTCTTTATTTCTTTAATAAGATTTTCAATATCAACATACATTTTATTAAAATAGATATAGTTGTGTTCCATATCATATTTTTGATAATTTTTAAAAAGTTCTTCCATACCAACACTAATTACTAAAATATCACTTTCTCGTAGAACTTTTTTTAAAAAGAATTCCTTATCATTAATCCAAATAGTTCGATTATTTTTAATATCTTCTGTTATTTCTAAAATAGTTTTATTATAAAAATCATCATTGAAAGTACTAATTTTATTTTTTCTGCTTAAATATTCTTTAACAAAATCATTATATCCATAATAAGGAATATTTGATGAATTCATACCTTTAATTAATCCATCACCAAGAGAAACATAATTTATTTTATGATTATCAAAATGACGGTATATTAAAAAAATACTAAAAAAAGTTAATAATAAACAGATTATTTTTTTCATAAAATCACCAAAAAAAAGAAATATCATTGTATTATATTTCTTTTAATTCGATTTTAGCACCAACATTACTTAATTTTTCAGTTATTTCTTCATATCCTCTTAATAAGTGTTCAACATTTTGTATTACTGTTTTACCATCAGCTTTAAGACCTGCAAGTAAAAGGGATGCACAAGCACGTAAATCCGTTCCAATAACTTCTTCACCATGTAATTTGTTAGCTCCTAAAATGGTTGCAACACGTTCTTTCGTTGATATATTAGCACCCATTTTATTTAAATATGGTATATTCATAAAACGATTTTCGTAAATAGTTTCTTCTACTATACTTTTTCCATGAGCAGTTGCCAGTAAAGTTACAAAAGGTTGTTGTAAATCAGTAGGAAATCCCGGATATCCTAATGTTTTAATATTAACACCTATTAAATTATCATGAGCATTAACAACAATAGAATCTTGATTTATTTCAATATCTGCTCCCATTTCATGAAGTTTATCTGTTAATGCATTAAGATGTTCTGGGATAATATTTTCAATTCTTAAATAACTTCCTACTAAGGCTCCTAATATAACATAAGTCCCTGCTTCTATACGATCCGGAATAATATCATGGAAACAACCATCAAGTACTTCTTCACCGACAATTTTTATAGTACTTGTTCCCGCTCCTGTAATATGCGCTCCCATTTTATTTAACATATTAGCAAGATCAGTTATCTCTGGTTCTCTTGCGGCATTATGAATAATTGTTGTTCCTTTAGCTTTACTTCCAACAATTACTGCGTTAACTGTTGCTCCAACACTTGGCATATCAAGAGTTATTTCAGCTCCTTTTAATTCATCGGCTGAAATGTTAAAAAGAAACTCTTCTTCTTCAATATTTGCCCCTAATGCTTTAAATACTTTTAAAGTTTGATCAATTGGTCTACTTCCTATTTTACAACCTCCGGGAAAATGAATAGATACTTTCCCATACTTAGCAAGAAGACTTGCCATAAAATAATATGATGCTCTTAGTTTACTAGATAATGACTCTGGAATAATTTTGTTTTCCATATTTTCTGGATCAATTATCATACTTCCACTAGCTCGTGTTACTTTAACTCCAACATATTCCAAGATATCTGTTAAAACATTAATATCTGTAATATCGGGAACATTGGTTAAAGTTGTTTTATTATTTGTTAAAAGACAAGCTGGTATCAACGCCACTGCACTATTTTTTGCCCCACCTATTCTTATTGTTCCTGAAAGAGTTCTTCCTCCTTCAATTTCCAAAACTTTCATTTTGCACCTCATTATATTTTATTTTACCTAATTTAAAATGTTAATTTTCTCCTCAATAAATTTTCTCATAGCATCCTTTCCAGCCATAATAACTTTTCTTGGATCATAAACATCAGGATTTTCATTAACAAATTTTTTTACTTCTTCATACCATGTTGCTTGAATATCCGAATTAACATTAATTTTAGCAATGCCACACAATATTGCTTTTTTTAAAATACTATGGTCTAAGCCACTACCACCATGCATAACAAGGGGTGTACTTACTTTTTCTCTTAATCTTTTTATTAAATCATAATCAATATTTAATTCGCCTTTATAAATTCCATGTACAGTCCCAATAGCAGGTGCAAAAGAATCAATATTAGTTTTTTTAACAAAGCGTACACATTCATCAAAATCAGCAAGTTTAATAGTACTTTTAACATCATCTTCCATACCACCAACATGGCCTAATTCTGCTTCAACGGTTACATTATGCTGATGGGCATAATCAACAACATTTTTTGTAGTCATAATATTTTCCTCAAAAGATAATTTTGAAGCATCAATCATAACGGAAGTAAAACCTGCATCAATTGCCTTTTGACAACTTTCAAAACTACTTCCATGATCTAAATGAAGACAAACATCATTTTGAATATTCAAATCAAGTATTAAAGACCTTACTAAACTTGCTACAACATGATAGCCACCCATATATTTTATAGCACCTTCACTAACTCCTAAAATAACCGGTACATTTAATTCATTACACTTCTCTAGTATTATTTTTGTCCATTCTAAGTTGTTAATATTAAAATGATATACAACACGATAATCACGTCTTGCCTCGTCTAACATTTTTTTTCCATTAACCAACATAAAATCACCATAATAATCATAATACAAAAATTAATTTATGTCAAAAAAATACCAGCAAAAGCCGGTATTAATATTTTTTAGTTTTTCCAATACTTGCTTCTATTTCTTGACAAGTATTATTTATATGATTTTGTAAATCTTCCATAAGAACTGCTTTACTCCACTCACTACCATTAATATGTGGAGCATAACTAACATCTGGAAGTAACATAAATAAATACATATCACAAAGTGATAACTTTGTAAAACTATTTAATTGACGATAATAAATCCATCTATTACCATTATAAAGTGGTTTATTTCGAAAAATAAAATCTGTTAATCCTTCTAAATAATTAGATATTAATTTTTTTGTTTTTGTAACATTTTTAGCAAATGCGCTTTCAACAATAGTATTACGTTCATTACAGAATTTATTTAAAACATAATAATCCATAGTATCATTTTCAAAAGCATTTTGGAAAGACAATTTATACATATCACCAGTCATCTTTGTACCAGTAACATATTGACATAATTCATTTATGTTTGCAACTGCTTTATTACTTATGTCATCTTTAATTCTTTCAAATGATTCTTTTGTTCTTTCACTTCCATCATTAAAAGCACGTATACGTAATGATAAATCATCAAATTCAACATAATTTGCTTCTAAATTCTCTAAATATTTACTACCATTATCAACTACTGGTTCCGCATTTGTTTCAACTTTTTCAATACTTCTATATGAATTTGTTATAACTGTTGGATTAAGTGTAGGGATTGGTGTATTAGTTGTCTCTACTATTTTTTTATTTACATTAACATCAGTTCCTGTATATTTTTTTTGTCTTGATAATGCGTATATTCCACCACCTATCAACACACCAGCAACAACTAAGGCTGTAATACGTTTAGCATTACTGTTTTTACTATTTTCAAAGTCATTTTCATCATAAGCACCAACACTATTATTATTAATCTTCTCTTGTAAAACAACTTTTTTATTACTTATTAATTCTTCAATAAGCATAAGTTCTTGTATCGAAAAATCAGTTAGTATATTGACAACATTTTCAAATCCTTTTATAATTTTAGGTTCTGTACTATCTTCATAAGTTACTTCTGCACTATCATATAAGTCATTTTGGGTATAAACCTTTATAAATGATATTTTTTTATCCATCTTCCCCTCCGAAAAACATAATTATTATACCACAAATGTCAATTAATGTCAATTATGAAGCATATCCAATACAAAAGAGCGATATTCTACATCAGTGGTTGTCTCATTTTCGTCTATCATACAAAGAGGTGGATACAATACACACCACCAATTTTCTCCTAACCCCTTACCTAAAGTAATTACTAAAGAATTATAGTTACCAGCATTATATAAAACCCCTTTATAAGTCTTCTTAGGAAAATAATTAATACCATAGGATATCTTAAAATCTTTTGTCTTACTAGATACCAAATTATTTATTTTATCAAGGTTATCTTCAATACTTTTACTTGCTTCTTCACTATTATTAACTTCTTTAACTAAATTATATAAATCATTTTTTATTTCTTCTTTTATTTTTTTCTTTTTATATAAATCTTCGATACTATTACTATTAGCAATAATTCTTACTCTTATAGAATCATTTGGAATAATTATTTCATCATTTTTTTCATATACTAAAATACCTATTACTATACTTATTGTTAAAAAAACTATTTTTTTCATAAATCATCCTCAAAAATATATTGATAATTTTTTGGAATATTATTCATTATTTTAATTAATAAGTATATAAAAACACAGATTTCTCTGTGTTTAGTTAACTAATTATAAAATGTTTGTTCTGTCTTCGCTATCGAAAACGCAACTAAAAAGACTAAATCCAAATCTTTTTCTTCACAAGTAACGTCATAATATAAATCGGTAGTAATAAATGATTTTCCTTTAGGAGATGATGTTGCAATAACAGCGAGTGGTTTTCCTTCAAAAGAAACATCATAAGTCATACCAAGTTTATTTTCTGATGGTTTTGAATCAATACGAATACCCAAATCATGTAAATAATCCCATATTTTTTGACCATCATATTTAAAATAAGATCGTTTTGAAATAAAACTTATTAAATCATTACCACCTTGTTCTACAGTAATGGTTTTTCCTATTTTATGTTCTTCTCTTTTATTAGTAATATGATTAATTAACTCAAATAAATATGCACCAAATAAAGAGAATTTTATCATTTTACCTTCATAAACAATATTATTACTTTCATCTTCTAAAAAGAAAGCTTGTTTTATAGTATTTAATTTAGGTTTTAAAAAATATTTATTGGCCATTAGCCCAACTCCTTTCTTGTTCTTTCATTTTCTTATGTCTTTTAATAGCATTAACAATACTTACTATTCCACCTGTAACTGCTGTAATTCCCGCAATAATCATTACTATTGGTATAATAAGAGTCTTACTTTGTGTTATTTGATTAGGATCTTGAGGATTATAATATATTGTCATCTTATCACCAATATTATATTTAGAAACATTATCCAGTGTTTGTTGATATTTTTTACCATCAACAGTATATTCAATAGTTACACTATAAGTTTCATCTACATGATTACCATCAGTGTCTGTATATGCTTCTTCTAATACTTTAGTATCTAAAATAGTTGCTTCTATTTTAAGATAATTTTTATTTTTCATATTAATAACAAATATTATTACCCCAAAAATTATTAAAATAACTCCTAATGGAATAAAAAATCTCGCTATGCTTGATTCACGCATAAATGTAAAAATTTTATTCATACAACACTCCTTTCATTATTCATTCTATCACAGATAATTTGTGTCTACAATAATTTTTTATTTAATTTATGAGCCGTAATAATTGTATAACTACTCGCATTAATAACTATTGCTATATTATCTATTTCACAATAGTAATTTTTTCCTTTTCGATAAATAAAAGAGTTTTGTTTTTTTATCTTATCTATACAAAAATTAATAACATTACAACTCTTCAAACCTAAATTTCTATTAATTCTTTCTTCTCCTAATTTTGTAGTATGTATTTTATCCAAATTTAGAAAAAGATTATTTGTTTCATTAATCTTATCCATTTTTTTAAGATTATTTTTTAATAAATCCTTGTACGTATCTATTATTAATTCTTTTAGTTTTTCTTTATTATCAACAAAATCAACTAGATACATTGGTTTTGCATTTTCATAAGGAACACATTCTTCTAAACAATATTTATTATTATTTTTTACTATCTTAATAAGTAATCGATTATCATATATTCCACCAAATAAAATATCATTAAAATATAGTAAATATTCTCCCATCATTGGTTTACAAACAATATTTTCTAATAAACTTAATTCTTCTAAAAGATAATTTTTATATTCCTTAGTTGTAGCCATATTTCACCTCACATTATATTTTCTAATATGGTTTAAAATCAAAATCAAAATATGTATAATATCCTCCTTTAGGAAGATTCAAATAATTATCAATATCATTCTTAGCATTAATAGAAATTTCATAAATTCTTTTAATAGTATTATCATTAACTACTAAAGGATTAAGATATCTCGTTTTAGATTTTACATTAACACAATATTTTTCATTAATTTTTTTCTCACTTTTATAGGCTTTAGTACAATGAGAAAAGTTTTCCCAAGCATCTTCTAAGTATTTATCCCCACAATTTTTAAATATCTTTATCACTTCATCTTCACTTAATGAATATAAATCATTAATACTTAATTTGTTAATTTTATTTAATGATTTACACATATCGGCAATAAATTGCATAACCATCCTATCATTATCACTAACCCATTCTGGCCATAAATGAGAAATAATTTTAATATATTCTTCACAAATATTTTTATCTTTAAAGGCTAGTTCATCTATTTTCTGTTCATTTTTAACAATAACAATATTAGAATACATTTCTTTTATTTTATCAAGAGTCCATACTCTATGAAAAGTTAGGCCACTAGAGAATGTATATTCAAATCTATCTGCTGAAAGTTTTGGCATCTCATTATCTGCAATAGGATATAATTTATAGTCACAAACTTCTTCTAACTTGATATTATCTTTCAAAAGTAAATTCATTATTTCTTTGGAATTCTTGATTATATCTATTGTTCTTTCTTCCGTTGATTCCTGTTTTTCAGAGTCTCCATTCATAAAATCAATACAATGCTTAAATACCGGTGTTGCTATATCATGAAAAAGACCTGCTAATGTTTGCTTTTTATCATGAGTAAAATGCCATATAATTAAGGCTACACCAACACTATGATCTAAATTAGAGTACCAATATCTAACATTAAAACATTTCGAATAATCTGTTCCACAACTCATACTAATCTTACTTATTCTTTGCATTTCATTAGTTTCAATGTAATCTTCTAACCATTCTGGAAAATCATCTGATAAAATAGCGAAATACTCTTTTATTTCAGGATTCAATTGCTCATAATATTTTCCCATTTTAACACCTACTTATTGATTTTTCCATGCGTTAATGTTATCAAAAACAATATTATATGGAATCATATAACCTGATTTAAAGTGACCAAATAAAGTAAAAGAACCCGATACATTTATTCCTGATATTTTCATATTATCTGATAATGATACACCACCACTATTACCTTGTTTCATATAGGCATTATGTTCAATAACCTTATCCCCATTAACATTTATTAATTCTGATTTAATATAACCATAACTTATTTGATATCTATTTCCTTCTGGATGACTAATAACCATTATTTTATCATTTTTAGTTATTTTCTTAGTTTCAAAATCTAAAATAGTAAGATCTCCTTCATATTCAAAACTTAAAATTGCTAAATCATCGGTTTTACTGATATATTCAATTTTTCCATCTAGTAAAGAATCATAATAATTATCATCAGGAATTTCAAAATTAATATTATCACGTACATTTATAGTTTGACTACTAAATTCTGTATCCTTAGTAAAGATTTTAAATTTATTATTTTCTATATTGACAATATGTCTTGCTGTAATAACATAATAGGTATTATCTTTCTTATCAAAAATAACCCCACTTCCAATTCCATGATGACTAGATAAACCATCTTTAGTATTTTCTGGAATTATTCCAACAATCCCACGAATAACATTATCAGTTTTATTTTGCATTTCTTGAAAAACTCTATTTTTACAATCACTTTCTTGAATCATAGGAATAACTTCTTTTATTATTACAAAAACTATAACAATAATTATAATTGATGATATTATAAAGAATATATTTTTATTTTTCATACTAGATGTCTCCCATTAAATTATAACATAGTAAAAATAATTATAAATAAATATATTAATCATTCTTATCTACAATACCTAAATTAAAACTACGTTCACTTACTATTTTATTCCATCAAATACTTTTGCATCTTTCAAAGATGGATAATATTTAATTAATTCTTCTTTTATATATTTAGCTTTTTTGAGTAAGTTAGGATACTGATTAACTATATTATCATTATCTATATAACATACATTTTCAAATATTCTTGCTCGATCCTCACTTTGATTTACTTTACTATATGAGTCAACAAAATACACATTATCTTTATCATAATCATATGATGTATAATTATTGTCTTCATTTAGATAATGCTTAACGTTATAGGAAAATTCTTTTGGATTATAATCATACCAATTACCTGCAATATCATAACGATAATCTATAGCATGGTAATCTATAGCATGCATCATCTCATGACAAAATATTTTTTCATAAGGCATAATATCTTTTCTATCATCCTCTGAAATAATAACGTTATAATATGTATAACTAGGGAATGTAAATCCTGATATATTTTTGACAGAAGAATCTTCATTATTTACTATTTTTTTCGAAATAATTATTCTTAATCCTTTATAATCATCATGTTTAAAGACTGATAAAAACTCTTTTCCAAATTTATCTAATACACTATCTATGGCTTTTAAAGCCTCTAATATTAATTCATTTCTATCTTCATTAATTAATTTTTCTCCCCATTTATCATAATCATCAATATCTTTGGTATCATAAATAATTTCCACAGTATTATATTTACTTTCTATTTCCTTAATTCTCATATCTACTTTACTTTTTTGCATCTTAGTAAATTCATCAATGGTATATTCTTTAGAAGTAATTTCATTAATATTAGCAATATATATTTCTTGAGGATTTATTATATATAAATAATTGTTTTCTAATATTATTTTATCAACTGCATTAACAAATTGATAATCTAAAACTTTAAACTTATTAGTATCAAGATTATATATTTTTAAATAATTATTATCTATAAACATTAATAAATTATCTTTAAGTACACTTAAACTAAAATCATCTGTATTTCGAAAATTCTTATATTCTTTACTTTTATTATTTTTCAAATCTTTAACATAGATCGTATCTTTATTAGCATAATATATTCCATTATCATAAAGATACATATCTTCATAATTAAACTTCTCATAAGTATCTTCATTAACATTATAAATAAATGATTCATTAGATGATATAAAATAAATATAAGTATTATCACTTGAAACATAATAATTAATTAGATTAAAACCTTCTATATCATCTTTGATAGTTCTTAATTTTTTATCATTTAAATATATTTCTTTATCTTTAATAACCAAAAAAGAATCCTTATAAGGAATTATAGTAAATTGTTCATCACTTTGATATATTTCTTTTAAATTAGTATCATATACTTTGGTTGTTTGTCCCTTATTACATGATAAATAATAATTATTTAATAGACACATATCATCATTAAATGTCGCTACTTCAAGAACTTTATTAGTATAAATATCTAAACTATAATATTTATAATTACCATTATCATCAATTAAATAATATATTTTATTATCTTTTACAGAAGTATTTTGAATATTATAATTATTATTTATTTTATATGTATAAAGTCCATTAGTTAAATTATTCAATGCTATTTTTTTATTCTTTCCACAAAATACTAAATTAACTGTTATTATCATTATTATACCTATTACTAATATTAATATTATTTTTACATTACGTTTCATTCTTCTTTTACTTTTCATAACATTATCACTATCCATTCATATATATTATAGCACTTTATATTCTTTTGTAACATTAATATTGATAATATAGATGAAATTGTTCATATAGTTAAAGTTATGAAGAAGAAAAAAAATCATTGTTTTTAGAAAAAGGAAAAGACCTAGTTTGTCATTATTTTACTAAGCCTTTTTTAATTTCTTATTATTTTTTTTCACACCCAACTTGACATTTATATCATAATATCTTAATTTTACGATGTCCTTTGTTAGTTCCAATTAAAGCTACCTTCTACAATTACATCCTTATTACCTTTTACAATTTCGCCAATTATATATGAGTTAATTTTTTTTGATTTCATATGCTTTATAATATCTTTAGCATATTCATTTTTCGCTACCACAGTAAGTCCAACTCCTAGATTAAATGTTCTAAGCATTTCTTTTTCATCTATATTGGCAGTATTTTTTAGTAATTTAAAAATATCTAATATTTGATATTTTGAAGCATCAATTTTTGCTCTTAAATTACTTGGCAGTATTCTATTTAAATTTTCACATATACCGCCGCCAGTAATGTGAGCTAAACCTGTTATCCAATTTTTATTAAATAAATCTTTTAAGGCATTATAATAGCATCTATGAGGTTCTAATATTGCATCTATAAAGTTTTTCCCATCTACTTTTTCTTTTAATATTTGAGGATACTTTTTCATTATTTGTCTTACTAAAGTATAACCATTAGTATGAATGCCACTTGATTCAAGAGCAATTACAATATCTCCCTCTTTAATTTTTGATCCATCGATTATTTTATCTTTATCAACAATTCCAACTATACTTGATGTCAAAATATATGTCCCTGGTTTTAAAACACCTGGTTGTTCTGAAGTTTCCCCACCTGTTAATACACATTCTTGTTTTTTACAGGCATCAGCAACACTTTTAACAATTTTATTAATTGATTCTTTATTCATTTTCCCACATATAATTGCATCTTGAACAATTAATGGTTTAGCTCCCATAACTATACAATCATTAATCAAATGATTTATCATATCATATGATACATTTTCGAGTTTATTATACTGGGATGCAATTAATTGTTTGGAACCTGGCTCTTCTGTTTTTAATACTAAAACAGGATTCTTATATTCTTTAAACTTTATGTCATACAAAGATGAAAAAGCACCAATTTTATTTAATACTCTTGTATCATTAGTATCTAATGCTTTGGCCATAGCTTTTTTAGTTTCATTTGCTAAATCAATATTAACATCATATTTAATATTCTTCCTCACTTTACCACTCCTTATCATATAATTTCATATCCATTATATCATATATTTATGATATTTGTTTGTCCGGAATATTACAAAAAAAAGATGAGATTACTTCTCACCTTAATGTACGGGAATATCTTAATCTTTAGATATATTTCTTTTTTTAGAGAATTTTACGTATCATAATTATAAAAAGCAAAAGGATTAAACCAATCCTTTTGCAATTCATTATTTGATTTCGATATACTTTTTATTTTTGATTTGTTTGTTTTCTTTTTTAGGAACTTCAATCTTTAATGTTCCATCTTCAAATTTAGCTTTGATATCTTCTTCTGTAACTTCATCTCCAACATAGAAACTACGGGAT
>CADCJQ010000002.1 GCA_902801795.1 uncultured Erysipelotrichaceae bacterium | reverse complement strand
AAACATTATAGATAAAATTATTATTACTGATAAAGACAATATCAAAATAGAAATATTAGGAGAGGAGTAATGTTATACCTACTAACAAACACCTGGAGGATTTGCTGGTATACGAAGTAACTTATTTTATAGTAATCCTACTATTAAAGAACGTGAACTTGCTCAAAGAGTTATTAATGGTGAATACTATTTCCCAGCTACTAATGCTCTATGGTTTTATGCACCAACAAAAAATGCTAATTGTACACCAACATGGTACGAACAAAGAAATGTTGGAAGATTTAAAACTCATTGTTTTTACGCACCAGATCCAACTATTTGTAAAGAAATAAGATAAAAAGAATAGCGATTATTCACTATTCTTTTTATTATATGTATCAAATGTTTTTAATATATCAAGTGGTAAAGCAAATATTACAGTATTAGACTGATCACTTGATAAATCATTTATTGTCTCTAATGTTCTTAAATGAACCGCAACTGGATTTTTTGCCATATTATCAGCAGCAATTTTTAAATTTTCTGATGCTTCAACTTCACCTTCAGCTTTGGTAATAACTGCTCTTTTTTCACGTTCTGCTTCAGCAACACGAGCAATAACACGTTTCATTTCTTCAGGCAAAGCAACATCTTTAAGTTCAACATTTTCAACTTTTATTCCCCAAGGATCAGTTGCTTTATCAATTATTTCACAAATCTTTTTAGAAATAACTTCTCTTTCACTTAGTAATTCATCAAGCTCTACTTCACCTACAGCATTACGCATAGTTGTTTGCGCTAATTGACTTACAGCATAATAAAAGTTTTCAACAGCAAGAATCGCTTTACTAGCATCAAATATTTTATAATAAATAACAGCATTAATTCTTACAGAAACATTATCCTTCGTTATTGCATCTTGTTCTGGTACATCAACTGCCTTCGTACGAATATCAACTTTCTTAAATGATTGAAATATTGGTAAAACAAGATTCCATCCTGGTTTCATAATAGATGAAAACTTACCTTTAGTAAACTTAATACCTCTTTCATATTCATTAATCTGTCTTACTGATGAAAGCAAAATAAATCCAAGTATCACTAGTAATGGTACAATAAACTCCATACATCCTCCTTTATGCCTCAATGATATCATATTTTATCTATTTTTTCAATAGTAAACTTGACATCCTTAATTTGACATCAACTTACTTATATTAATATAATTAAGTTGATAGGAGAACTAACCCATGACACAACAAAATATTAAATTAATTGAACTACTAAATGAAGGAAAAACTTGTAATCAAATATGTAGTTTTTTAGGTATTACAAGTAAACAGTTATATATAAAACTTAAAAACTTAAAAAACAAAGGATTTTTCTTTAAAAGACAATATTATTCTGATGGTTCCATAGTTTATTTACCAATGAAAAGAATAATTGATCTTAAAGATTTAAAACGTGATAATAATAATATTCTCTTTACTGGTCATGATGAAACAAACCTTCATTGTTTAGCAATTTCTGATTTACATTATGGAAACTGCTGTCAACGAGAAGATTTAATAAACCAAATATTTAACTATTGTATAAAAGAAAATATTCATATAATTTTTTGTTGTGGCGATATTATTGATGGCACATATTCGCAATCTGAAAGAATTATTAAAGAACCTTTTAAGCAAATTGATTATTTTATTAAACACTATCCTTTTGATAAAAACATTTTAACTTTTAGTGTAATGGGCGATCATGATTTTACAAGTATTCGCTATAGTCTTCATCAAGATTTTACAGAAATGATTTATAATTACCGTAACGATATAATCTTAGTTATGGATAACGAACACATAATAAAAATAAAAAATGATCAAATTGGACTTTATCATAAACTAAATAATCTTGATCCTCTATGTTCTTTAATATTAAACGGTCATATTCATTCCTATTGTTATCACCAAAAAGATAATACAATAAGTATAGTTGTCCCATCTCTTTCTGATATTACTCAAACCTTTCCGGCAGCCTTAGATATTAATATTGAATTTTTTAATGGATATATTACAAGTATTAATAGTAAACAATTAATTTATAATAAAAATTTTATGACTGTTAGTGAAATAGAAACTGAACTACCAAAAATTAAATCAAAAATTAAATTACCAATTAAATATGAAGAATATTCTAAAGAAAAAAAATAAACAAAAAGTAGGGATTTATAATCTCTACTTTTAACACATTAATCAAATTAACGAGTTTGGTTTGTATAACTTCCACTTAAATTATTCATACCATTTTGTACTAATCTTTTAGTAATTTCACCACCAACTGATCCATTAGCACGACTAGTTGCATCTGGTCCTAGGTTAACACCAAATTCAGAAGCGATTTCATATTTCATGTTTTCAATAGCTTGTTTAGCACCTGGTACTCTCATCTTTAATGAGTTTTTATTGTTACTGTTGTTCATTTATCTCACCTCCACATAAATAGATTGTGAAGTTTTATTAATTTCATACACTTTTTTTATTGGAAATTTTTACCAAAATAAAAGAAAAAAGATTTCTCTTTCTTCTTATTTACAAGTCATTTGTTCTTTTTCCATTAACTTGATAAATTCTTCTTTAGTTTTTCCAATAGGACTATCTTCTGTGTCTTCATCTTCTGCATCAAGATTTTCAAAACCTTTAATAGTTACTTTAGTTCCTGAACAAGAAATATCAACATTTTTCTCAGAATCGCCTAACATTTTGTATAAGCTACATAATTGATCAGCAGCTTCTTTACTTCCAAGATCAAGAGATGCTGTTGCATCTTTGAAAATGTTATTATCATCAAATACGGCAACAATTTCTTGTTTCATTTTCATACCTGCTTCTTCCATTTCACCTGTACATTTTACTTGGTTTTTATTTTCACCACAACCAGTTACAAATAATAGTAATGCACAAAATAATCCTAAAAAGTACTTCTTCATATTATCCTCCTTTATTTCATTGTATCAAATTTTTTTTATAAAATCTACAAAAATACAATAAAAATTTAATTCCTTATTTTTCCCAATATCTTCTTATTATTTTAAGAGATAAGGTAGATAGTAGAAAACCTATTACCGGTACTAAAGAACTTAAAAAAACATTATCAACTTTTTTTATAATAAAAGAATAAATAACAACAATAATGTATGTTAATATCATAATACATATTCTTCTTACCCAAGAAGTTTCCCATGCTTTATCTTTTTCAACCCTTTTATTTCTTTCTTCTATTTTAGCAATTCTTTTTTCTAAATCATTCATAAATTAACCTACAATAATCCATCATAATCATCTTGTTTATCAAGAATTTTAATTGTCATAATATTATTAATAATATTATCAATCATCATATTATAATCAAATTTTTCCTCTTCTATTATACATTTATCCAATTTAGGATTAATAACTGGATGTCTTGGAACAAATACCGTACAACAATCTTCGTATGGCAAAATACTTATATTATACGTATCTATTTTCTCAGCAATAGATATTATTTCTAATTTATCAAGACAAGCAACTGGACGTATTACAGGAAGATTTGTTACACTATTAATTACTTCCATGCTAGTTAATGTTTGTGAAGCAACTTGTCCAATACTCTCTCCATTAATAATAACATGAGCATTGTACTTATGTACTAATTTTTCCATAATACGATACATCATTCTTCGCATAATCGTTATAACATATTCCTTATCACAATTTTTATATATTGCTTCTTGAATTTCAGTAAAAGGTACAACATATAAATTAATATTATTACCATAAGTTAAAAGTTTTTTAGCAAGTTCAATAACCTTGTTTCTAGCTTCAATACTCGTATGAGGTATTGCTTCAAAATAAACACAATCAATGTTAATACCACGTTTCATAGAAAGATAACCAGCTACTGGTGAATCAATTCCTCCTGATAACATTAATAAACCTTTTCCTTGAGTACCAACTGGATATCCACCAATTCCCATATATTCTTCAAAATAAATATATGTATAATCTTTTCTTATTTCTATATGAAAAACAGTTTTAGGATGATGAACATCTACTTTTATATTATGCTTATTTTTTAAAATTAAACTACCAATTCTTTTAGAAAATTCCGTACTTTCAATTGGAAATAATTTATCACTTCTTTTAGTTTCTACTTTAAAAGTTTCAATTTCTATTTTAGGAAGAACATCAAGTATTAATTCTTCTATATCTTTAATATCACTATTTACTTTATAAGCTACTGTATAAGCATGTATTCCAAAAACATGATTTATTTTATCTAATATTTTTTCTAAATCTTTTTCATTAAATTCAATATACATTCTTGATAAATCTTTTTCAATATGATAATCCAATCCCTTTAATTTATTGGATATATTATTATAAAGGGCATTAATAAATACTTTACGATTATCTTTTTTAGTTGTCAATTCACCATATTTAATTAAAATTACTCTATTCATATCTATTTTTTCCATAATCTAACTTCCTATACTTTGCAATTTTTCCACATTTAATTTTAATTTTTCCAAAAAGAAATCTATTTCATTACTCCTCGTCAAATGTGATATGCTTATCCTTATTGAACTTCTTGCTCTTTCTTCATCATTAGTTAATTCATAAACACCTATTGATAGATCATCATCGGAAGAACAAGCTGTTTTAGTTGATACATATATCTCGTCTTCTTCAAGAGCATGAAGCATCGTTTCAGGTTTAATACCTGTAATACTAATATTAACAATATGTGGTAGGCATTTTTCATTACTATTAACAATAACACCATCAATATTTTTTAATCCTTTTATTAATCTATCATTTAACCCACTTACATATCGATAATTAAATTCTAAATCATTAATAATTAATTTTAAAGCTTTTGCAAAAGATACAATCAAAGGAAGAGCTGGAGTTCCCGCACGAAATATACTTTGACTTTTCCCACCATGAATTAATGGTTCTAAGGTAACATGTTCTTTTTTTATCAAACATCCAATTCCTTTTAATCCATATATTTTATGTCCGGAAAAAGTATATAAATCAATATTTTCTAAATTAATACTTTTTTTACCAACAGCTTGTGTTCCATCAACATGAAAAATAATTCTTGGATATTCTTTTAATAATAATCCTATTTCACCAACATTTTGAACAATACCAATTTCACTATTTACTTCTCCTATACTAACTAAAATAGTATCATCATCAAGCATTTTTTTTAATTCATCAATATCCACTAAACCATCTTTATCAATTTTAATATATTTAATAGTATATCCTTTTTCTTTTAAATAATTTAATGGTTCTAAAATACTAGCGTGTTCTAATTTTGTTGTAATAATTGTTTTTCCTCGATTAAGATATTTATTAATAACACCCTTGATCGCTAAATTATTAGATTCCGATGCACCACTAGTAAAAATAACTTCATTATCTTTAACATGTAATAATTCTGCAACTTGATGCGTTGCAGCATCCATTAATTTTTTAGATTTAACTCCCTCTAAATGTAGAGAATTAGGATTTCCTATGTATTCAAGAGCTGTTCTATCAAAACTTTCTAATACTCTCCTATCAACAGGGGTAGTTGCTGAATAATCTAAATAAACCATTTAATCCTCCATACTACTATTTAATATTTCTTTCATAATTTCATCAATTCTCTTATCTTGATTTTCTAATTTTAAATAACCAATTAAAGCCTCAAATCCCGTCGCTTTTTTATAAGTTACAATATCACAATTTCTAGGATGTGAATTACATTTATGATTTCTTGCTCTCCTTATAATGTCTAATTCTTCTCCATTAAAAAAATTAGCCATAACTAATTTTTCTAAATACTTTGCTTGCGAGATAGCACTAACATACTTTATAGCCTCTTTTTGTAAATCATTAACATTACTTATCCCCTTTTTAATTAAATATTCTCTAATATAATCTTCATAAATGGTATCGCCCAAATAAGCAAGTACCAATGAATTAATTTCTTTTGTCATTAATTTCTCCTTGAAATCGATAATACAAGACGTAATAATTCCATAACCGTTGCAACAACACTTGCGACATATGTAAGAGCAGCTGATGTTAACATTGTTTTTGCACCATCATGTTCGTGTTTATTAACAAAAGAATATTCTTCAATTAATTTTAAAGCACGATTTGAAGCATCAAATTCCACTGGTAAAGTAACTAATTGAAAAACTAAAATAATCATTTCAAAAGCAATTCCAAGCCAAACAAGATTAACAAGACTTAAAATAAATCCTAATAAAATGGCTACATAACCTATTTTAGTTGCAAAATTAACAAGAGGAACAATACTACTACGAAATTTTAAAAAAGCATAACCATCTTTATCTTGTAGAGCATGACCACATTCATGAGCAGCAACAGAAACAGCAGCAATGCTTTTTCCATGATAAATGTCATGTGATAACTTCACTACCTTCTTCGTTGGATCATAATGATCAGTTAACTCTCCCGAAGTTTCAATTATTAAAATATGTGATAATTCATTACGATTAAGTATTTCTCTAGCAACATCATAACCAGTCATTTGACTACTAACCCCAACTTTTTTAAATTTAGTATAATTCGTTCTAATATAAGCAGATGCTCCAATTGTTATTAAACTTGCTCCCAATAAAAGTATTAAAGATATTAAATCCATATTCTTCCTCCATTTCTCTTTGTTATCTAAATAATACTATAAGTATAAAAATTAGTCAAGCGAAGAAAAAGTTATCCACTAAAAATGTGAATAACTTTTTTTACTATTGCTATTTCTTAATAAATTAATTCTTTAATATTTAATTTACAGTATTTTCCAAAATTATATTTCTTCTATAAAATCTCATCTATTTCTATTTTTTCTAGTTAGTTTTTTTTACAAATACAACTGGTTTAGAAATATCATTCCATTTATCCTCTAATTGATTTCTTGATTTTTCAAAAGTATCGCCATTGTTCATCTCTACAAATACAGCGTGTTCGCCACTACCAATCATCACTATATTATCTTTTTTAATAGATTTTTTATTTTTTTTAATTAATTTTTGTTGCTCTTCAAATTCTAATATTTCAAATTCATCCAAGGAAATACCAAATTTTCTTTCAAATTCATTATTAATATGTCTTCTTAGTTCCTCATTCATTATTTAACCTTCCTAAAATCAATTTATTTTAGTATTGAAAAAAGTCCGAATAATCGAACTTTTCCATAATACTATCTCTTACTAAATTGTGGAGCTCTACGTGCTTTCTTAAGACCATATTTCTTACGTTCTTTAACTCTAGCATCACGTGTAATCATACCAGCAGTTTTTAATGGTTTTCTTAAATTATTTTCACTATCAGCACTAGTTGTTTTATCATATTCAAGAAGTGCTCTTGTAATTCCTAAACGAATAGCACCAGCTTGTCCACGAAATCCTCCACCAGATACTTTAGCATCAACATCAAAAATATCTTTTGTATTAGTAATATCTAATGGTTGAGATAAATCCATTACTAATGTTTCAAAAGGTAAATATTCATGAACATCTTTTCCATTAACAGTAATTTTACCAGTACCATTAACTAAAGTAACTTTAGCAATTGCACCTTTTCTTCTACCTGTTCCATAATATGTATTTTTCTTCATAGTTCCTCCTATTTAACCTCAATGCTTACTGGTTTTTGTGCTGTATGAGGATGATTTTCTCCTTCATAAACGAATAATTTCTTCCCCATTGCACGACCTAAACGATTATGTGGAAGCATTCCATTTACTGCACGTTCTAGCATTTCTACTGGATAATCTTCACGCATCGTCTTAGCATTTCTTTCTCTTAATCCACCTGGATACATAGAATGATTATAATACATCTTATCTTCTAATTTGTTTCCAGTTAAATTAACTTTTTTAGCATTAATAATAATAACATAATCACCACAATCAATATGTGGAGTATAAGTAGGTTTATTCTTTCCACGTAATATATGAGCTGCTAGTGTTGCAACACGTCCAAGTGATTTTCCAGAAGCATCAATTACATACCAAGAACGAACTACTTCTTCCTTTTTTTGCATAAAACTTTTCATTTTAATTTTTTCTCCTTCTTCTCATAAAATTTGGTGTTCCCAATACCAAATTTCACAGGGAATTTCAATGTACCGATAAAGATTATACTCGAATTACTATATCTTGTCAATCATTATTTTTAACTATTTAATGACTTTTTCATATTTTTTACCATTTTTATCCATAATTATGTCATTTTCTAAGTATGTATTAGCACCTTCCATAAAAAATACATCATTTTTCTTTCTTAATAAGTACATATTAATAACATAATCCGGATTTTCTAAAAATTTCATAATAATACTTAAAACCCCTTCAAAATCATTTCTTTTAACAATAAAACTAATAATATCTGAATAATATTCACCAACCAAAAATCTTTTAAATTTATAATAAGTACAGCCATTAGCATTATTAACATCAACAAAATATTCTTTTTCTTTACTATCAATCTTTAATTTTAATTCAAAATTAACTTTTTCATTTTTTAACCTGCGATTTGTATAATGCTCATCTAAACAAAAATGAAGATCATCTTTAACACCAATAATTCTTAAAAATTCATCTTTCTCTCTCTTACAACGCATAATACGAATTTGATGATTATCGATAGTTTTAATAACATCATCACATATATATTTATTATCTTTCTCATCAACAATCGGATAAAATCCTTTTTGTTTAATAATGCCATCACAATAATTTAATTCCAATATATCCATTAACCCATTTATATGATACTTAATCATTTCATTATCAAACAAATCATTTTTATAAACCTCTTTTAATTCCTCACAAAAATCTTTTTTCATATTTTCTCCTATTATATAATTTAATATTTAACATCAGTTAAACATAATCCTTCCGGATGTGCCGTAATACTAGCATATCTTCTATCTTCTTTCTTTAAAATATCCGGTATCAATCTTCCATCTTTTTTTCCTTCACCTACTTTTATTAAATAACCAACCATATTCCTTATTTGATACTTTATAAAACCATTTCCACGAAAGGTAAATACTAAAACATCATTTTTTTCATCAATATTTACATAAGTTATTTCTCTTATATAATTATTTCTTACATCTTTACTAGGTGTAAAACTTTTAAAACTATGAATTCCTAAAAAATAATTTATTGCTTCCTTCATTTTATTAACATCTAACTTCTTACAATATTGAAAAACATAATTTCGCATTAAGGGATTATATTCTCCCATATTTAAAAAATACTTATATTCTTTTTCTTTTACCATGTATCTTGCATGAAAGTCATCCGAAACCTTTTCTGTTTTTATTACATGAATATCGTCTGGTAAATTAGAATTCATTGCTCGCATTAACTTATATTCCGTAATCATAACATCAAGAGACACATGTGCTTTCTGACATAACGCATGAACCCCTTTATCAGTTCTCCCACTACTAACAACAATTGTTTCATTACCATTATTTATAAACATCAATGCTTTTTCTAATTCTTCTTGTACCGTCCTTAAACCTTCTTGTTTTTGATAACCATTAAAGTTAGTTCCATCATATGAAAATGTTATTAAATACTTCATTTTAAATAAATCCTCCTAAGACAATTGTTAAAAACAAAATAACAAGATGATATGTTACATAAATTGTTGTTGGTAAATCACTTTTCTTTATAACTTTCTTCTTACGATTTTTAGAAAATCGGATATAATCATAATCATCAACGACATCATCATCTTTTGTTTCATCAATTTGTTCATCAATATGAAATTTTTTATTTAAATAGTTATCAACATTTCTCTTTACTTTAGAAGAAAAACTCGGAATAATTAAAAAATAATATAAATAACTTAATATAATAACAAATTTTGATAAGATGAAATTAAAATTACCTAAATAGTCAAAAGTTAAGAAAACAAATGTTAAAAAGAAAAAGATTGTATATAAAAAATTATTTTCATTTTTTGTACTCAAAAAGAAGAAAAAACTTAAAAACGCTAAAGTTAAAATATTATTAGAAAATAAAATAACAAAGCAAAAAGTTATCAAACAAACTAAACGATACGTAAAATCTATTTTCTCTTTTTTAAACATTTTTATACACTTCCTTTATTAAATCACGAATATCATTCGTATAATCCACATTAATACCTTTTTCTCTGGCTAATCTTACAAATCTAACAATTTCCGGTTCATCTATATTATAATCATTCAAAACTTCAATACTCTCAAATACTTTTTTAGTATCATCATATAAAAATGAATGATTATTTATTAACATTATTTTTTGAGATAATTCATAAATAATATCACTATCACAACTACCTATTATAATTGTTTTTTTACTTTCTTTAATAATCTCTTTAATTAATAGTCTTATTTTTTTCTTCATATCATAATCTAAATATAAATATGGTTCATCAATTACTATTATTTTAGGATTTATCAAAAATAATATTAAATATTTAAGAATTCTTTTTTCACTATGAGATAGTTCTTTAATATTCTTACTTAAAAAATCCTTTGATAAAGACAATCTATTAATTATTATATTAATGGCTTCGTCTAAAGAAACATCATTCTTTTTTTTATAACATTTTATTAATTCATCCGATACCTTCTTTTCAAAAAATTCACTTTCTTTATCTATTACATAAATATCTAGTCCACTTAATGATTTAAAAAATTCACTATAATTATCCCCCATAACACCAATTATTATATTTGAATCTAGATAAATATTTCTATTATTATTAAACTATTATTATTAAACTTAACGTTTTTAAATACTATTGCCATATCTCATTTACCAAATCTTTCACATCATTATAAGTATTATTAACTAAATTATATAAATTTAATTTAGTGTTCAAATCAATTATAAAAGGAATTTCTAAATTATTTTCATAAAATAATTTATCATTATTAATTAAATCACTTTTTTTAATAACCTTTAATATTTGATAATTATTTAGTAATAATAGATAATCGCTATCTAAACTTTCATTAAGATTACTTGTAAAATTAATAATGGATAAATCTTCATCAATAGTTAATTTTCTTAAAACGTTCATTATTTCATGACATTCTTTTCTACCAAAAATATTTAAGGCACTATCGATTAGTAAAACCTTAGGTTTATGCAATAATGCAATAATAATCAATAATTTTTGTTTTTCATAAAGAGTTAAATCATTAATGTTTTTTTTTATAATATTTTCTAATTTAAATAATTCTAACATTTTATTAATTCTATTTAAACTTACTCTTTTAGAATAATTTAAATTATATAAAGGAAATACAAGTTCATCAATTACATTTTTAAAAAGAAAACTTTTTTTATTAACACATTCTACCACCCCAATATTTTTGATATACTCATTTTTATTAAAATCACTTAATGTAATATTATAACATGTAATATAATTTTCTGTATTAATTAATCCTGTTAATAATTTAAAAAGTAACGTTTTTCCACAATTATTTGGTCCAACAATTGAATAAATGGTGTTACATTCAAATGATAAATTAATATTTTTAAACATTTGATAATTCAAATTTTTAACTTCAAGTATTTTAACCATCACACCACCTACTTCTACATTTATTATAAAATAAATTTCTTATTTATTAAAGAGGTTTTCTTAAATTTGACGTTATAGAAAAAAGAATGAATTAATAAATTCACTCTTCAAATTTTTAATAATTAATATTTTTATTATTATTCTTTAATGACTTCAATACTACAAATAATGCTATCAATATAACAACTATTAAGGCAATAAAGATAATTTTTTTAGAACTAAAAATAGATTTACTTGGTGTAATACATTTATTAGAAGTATTGATTCCAGGAACTACTTTTTCATTTGTCGCTGGTGTACTTGTCCAATAATAATCTCCATTATCCTTTTCATAACATCCTGGACATGTACTTCCATAATATTGATATCCTGATTGTTTATCAAACTTTCCTAAAACATATGTTCCATCAGCTTTTTCATAACAAGCATCATTTTCATTACAATCAGATTCTGTTTTATCAACTTCTACTTCACTAAATCCTGAACACGTTTCACTAGTACCATAACAATACTCATTATTTATACCTGAATCTCTTCTAACATAACATTGTGCAGTTTCTTCTTGTGGTTGACTATTACTATTTGTATTGTTGTTATTCGAACTATTATTTGAATTATTATTTGAATTATTATTTTGAGATGATTGACTATTCGACTTAGCCCCTGAACAACTTGCTTCACAAGTAGATCGATCCACACCAGCATTCACACACGAATTTATACACTTTGTTACAATAGATGATTGACCCGTTGATTGACTATTCGACTTAGCCCCTGAACAACTGGCTTCGCAAATAGAGCGCTCTACACCAGCATTTATACAACTATCTATACATTTTGTTACAATAGATGATTGACCCGTTGATTGACTATTCGACTTAGCCCCTGAACAACTTGCTTCGCAAATAGAGCGCTCTACACCAGCATTCATACAACTATCTATACATTTTGTTGCAACGGATGTTTGACCAGATGATTGACTATTCGATGACTTAGCCCCTGAACAACTAGCTTGGCAAATAGAGCGCTCTACACCAGCATTCATACAACTATCCATACACTGTGTTACAGCATCAGCTAATTTTATTTCATTATTATAATCATTATCCATAAGTTCATCTTTAATAAATAGCGATGTCGTAATCACTAGTGCAAAAATCAAACATCCAATTATTAAATATTTTACATTTTTATCATTTATCATATTTTCACCTCATTTTAATAATCTGTTGAAAAACTATTGTTGTTTTTATTTTTTCTAAATTTTATTACTACAAATAATATAATTACCACCAAAATTAATAATATTAAATATATTAATTTACTACTATTTTTTTGAGGAGCATAACACATATTCGATAAACTAATTTCCTTTATTAATTTTTCATTAGAAAGAGGAGTATTCGTCCAATAATAATCACCATTATTCTTTTCATAACATGCTGGACACATCATTCCAAAATATTGATATTCATTTTGATTACTATATTTTCCTGTTACAAAAGATCCATCTTGTTTTTGAAAACATGCAAGTTCTTCATCACAAGTATCCTTATTTCTTCCTTCAATAGTTTCTTCATAATCTGGACATGTTGTATTATCTCCATAACAATATGTATTAAATCCATCTTTTTCATGTTTTACGTAACATTTTTCTTCCTCATTATTTGTACTATCTAAAATATTAATTAAATCAATTTTAATATTTCTTGTACCATTAGTTGCATTTAAATTAATATTGGCATTACTATTAATAGTTATTGTCCCATTTCCATTAACTGTTACTCTTATTTCATTAGTTTCTAAAGAATAGCCTATTGGTGCAATAGTTTCTTTTATTAAATAACTACCTGAATTTAACATACTAATATCAGTTTCTCCAATTATAAATGTTCTATTATTATTAGGATTTAGAACCTCTTCAAAAACTATTGTTCCACCAGCCAAAGTAACATTATTAGAATCAATTTTTTTAATTTTTATATTATTACAATTAATAATTGAATCTGATATATAGACATAACCAACTTGATTATCATAATTGCCTACTACATAATCATTGTTACTATCACGATAACATTTTTCTTGTACAATATTGGTATTTGAATTTCCACTACTACTTGTTTTGTTCACACATGAAGTATGATCAGAATTAGATTTTTTATTACCTTCACATTGCTTACAACTAGATTGTCCTACTTCATCTTGATAAGATCCATCATCACAGACTTTACTATTTTTACCATCACAATAATGACCTTTACTACATTTTTCACATTTTCCATTTTCTATATAGTATCCTAAATTACATGATGTTAAATCACAATTAGTTTTTGCTTTATTAGCCGTTTTTCCACTTGGACAAGCTTCACATGAACGATGAGCAGTATATTTTTGAATAGTATTACCACTACAAGGAATACACTTACCTTCTTGATCACTCCAGCCAGTACCAGGACTACATTTTATCTTAGATAAATCTATATTATCTTTTTCCGGAGTTATGGGTGCATTAGAATTATTCGCATCAATACAATCATTAATTGACGTAGCCCCCATATCATTAGTTGTTTTTCCTGAACCACACCAAGTACATCTTGATGAACTACCGTAATTAACAATTCTTTCTTCACTATAATATCCCTTAGAACATTTCGTTGGCTCTGCATATGCAAAAATCATTTCATATCCAGCAGCAAGCTTTCTTTGGCAATTCCCTATTGTTGGAACATTACTATTAGAATAATTATAATTATCTGGACATGGTTCACATGTATCGCCATACGTTCCTCCATTCATACATTTAATATTGCTTTGCAACTCTGAATTTTTCAAATTACATCCAACATGCAATCCATTAGAATCTTCTACTATTTCCCCTGGGCATGTCGAACAAACAGCTGCTTTACCTACAGAATATGATTTTGTTCCTTTACAAGCAATTTTATCATTATCACAAGCATATCCCGCTGGACAAGGTAGACATTCACCACCTTCAGTCTCTTGATAAAATCCCGGATCACATGGAATTTTATCTTTATCTGTTAAATCTTTTGTACTCTTTTATTTCACAAACTACTGTTTTAATTGTCGAGCCATCAGAAAATTTATAATCATCTTGCGTCTGAACTATTATTTCATTTTTTTTGGTAGTATTATTATATCTTTGTTGCATAACATCACATCCAGTACATGATACTGTTCCATCGTTATTACATGCTGCATTTGCTGTATGTTTAGGTGTTCCCATATTACAACCAATATGTAACCCACTAGAACTTTCTACTATTTCACCTGGACATGTCGAACAAACTGCTGTTTTACCTACAGAATATGACTTTTCACCACCACCTTCAGTCTCTTGATAAAATCCCGGATCACATGGCATTTTATCTTTATCTGTTAAATCTTTTGTACATTGTCCATTTGGTAACTTATGATAACCAGTTAAACAAATATTACAATCAGATTCACTTTTACTTCCTACATATTTAGTTGTTGAACCTTCTGGACATTTTGTGCAATCAAAGGAATTTCCATACTTAACTGTTCCACCTTTTGAATAATACCCAACAGAACATACATATGTTTTACTACTTGTTCCCGCAAACTGTACTTTATATCCTGCACTAACATATGCTTCACATTCGTTTATTGATTTGGCTCCAGCGCCTCCATCTTGATATGGTGATGGACAACTATCACAACTTGTATTCTTACCGCCACCGCCATATGTTCCTGGTTCACATGGGGTACATGAATTATTATTTTTTAAATGATTTCCTATATTACATGTAATATTATGAATATCACACGCTACATTTAAGCCATTATTTGCAACAAGAGTTCCACTACACGTACTGCATTGAGATGAACCTCCTGTACTATATGTAGTTCCTTGACATTTTACAATACTTGATGAACTACTATTTACAGAATATGTTCCTCCTGGACATTTATATCCCGCTGGACATGACTGATCACATTTAGTTGAGCCTGATGATATATAATATCCTGGTGAACAAATTATTTTATCATTATTTTGAATATTACAACCTACATTTAAGCCATTATTTACAACAAGAGTCCCGCTACAGGTATTACATTGAGATGAACCACCTGTACTATATGTAGTTCCCTGACATTTTTCAAAGCTTGATGAACTACTATTTATAGAATATGTGCCCCCTGGACATTTATAACCAGCAGGACATGACTGATTACATTGAGATGAACCAGATGGAATATAATAACCTGGTGAACAGGTTATAGATGTTCCACTACAACTTACATAATATTTCCAATATAAATAACAATCAGCACTATCATCTGGACCACAATAACTTGTGTCAACAGTATTTTTTTTAACATAACAATTTCCTTCTTTTTTTACATCAGAACAACTTGATACCGAACTATAAGCCCCATCTTCCCCATAAACATTTATTGGTCCTGAAGTTACCATACATGTAACATCAGCTAATTGTTCTTTATCGTAATTATTATCTAAAAAATTTTGAACATTATTTTTACCATTGTTACTAAAAGAAACTAAAAATAAAAATAATAATACAATTATTGAACATCCAAGCACAATATATTTTATTTTAGAATTTATCATATACTAATACCTATCCTTCTTATAATATTATTATACTTAAAAGCAGAAACTAAATCAACAAAATATAGAAAAAAGAATGAAAATTTTTTTCATTCTTTCTTAATACTCTGTTGACATATTATTATTGCCATTACCTTTCTTTAATGACTTAATAACTAAAAATAATGCAATTGCAACAACTACGATTAATATAATATAGATAATCTTATTATTTGAGATTTTCGCTGGTGTTACACACTTGTCAATAGTATTAATTTCAGCAACAGGTCTTTCGTTAGCATTAGGTGTATTCGTCCAACGATAGTTTCCATTAGCATCTTCATAACATGCAGGACAAATAGTACCAAAATATTGATAACCAAATTGTCCATCAAATTTTCCAACAGTATAAGTTCCGTCTGTTTTTTGATAACAAGCAATATCTTCTGTACAAGTTTCTCTTGTTCTTCCAGAAACAACTTCACTATACCCTACACAACTTGTATCTGTATTTCCAAAACAATACTCATTATTAGTACCATTTCCACGTTTTACATAACAATATTCTTCAGCAGTTGGTTCTGGACTTCTATTATTATTAATAATAGATAAAGTAATATTTCTTGTACCGTTACTAGTTCCTAAATCAATATTTGTTCCCCCAGTAACATTAATTGTTCCATCATCATTAACAATTACTTGAATTGGGGTATTATCTATTTGATATCCTGTTGGGGCAACAGTTTCTACTATTGTATAAGTACCAGGATTTGTCATATTAATATCTGTTTCACCAATATTAAAAGTTCTAGTAACAGGAGGAACACTACTATCCGTAAATGTTATAGTTGCTCCCGTTAACACAGTTGTATTACTATCAACTTTCTTAACTTTGATATTATTACAATTTTTAGTTTCATTTGAAACTAATGTATATCCAGGTTGATTATTATAATTACCTACTTGATAATCATTATTAGTATCTCTATAGCATTTATCGGATGATGATGGATTGCTACTTGATTTTTTCACACAAGCAGTATGATTAGCATTAGATTTTTCATTAGATGAACATTTCTTACATGATGATTGTCCTGTTAAATTCTGATAATAACCATCACTACAACTTGTTTGAGTAGAACCATTATTACAATAATGTCCCACAGTACAAGTAATACAATTTCCACCACTTCCAAGATAATATCCTAAAGGACATGCGCCACTAATACAATCCGTGTGATCAGCATTCGCCACTTTACCATTTGTACAATAAAGGCATTTTGTTTGTCCTGCATTTGGTTGATATTCAGTAATTCCACTACAATATACACATTTTTTACTTGTAGAATCGTATCTATAACCTTTTGAACACTGTGATGCTTGCGATACTTCACATGACGTATGAGCATCATTTACTTTACCATTACATGTTAAACATTTACTACCGCCACCTGCTGAATAAGTATTATCTGTACAAGCAGTCTTTTTGTTACCCTGACATGAGTATCCCGCTGGACAAGGAGAGCAACTAGTAACTGTTCCACCATTACTCCAATATCCGTCTCCACATGCAACACAACTACCATTATTTAATCTATATCCTTCACTACAAGATGTTTCATTTCCAACACACTTATTTTTTTCTACAGTTCCATTACATAAAGTACATTCAGATGAACTATCAGTTTTAGTATAAGTGTTACTTGGACATTGTGATCGTGTGCCATCTTTACAAATAAATCCCGCACCACAAGCAAAACAAGTAGTAGCATCACCACCATCACTCCATCTTCCATTTGGACAAACAACACATTGACCATTTGATTTTCGATATCCTGGTTTACATTTGCCATCTGCTGTTGTTCCTGCTGGAGTTGATGAACTATTTAATGTACATTTTTTTAAAGTATAACAATAATATCCCTTATCACAATTAGTATTAGTTTCAAATTTATACCATGTATTTCCTGATGCTGGCGCTACACTTGTATAAGTATTTCCACCATATGATATACTACCTCTAGTTGATGTTTTATAATTTGAGGAAATCGTAACACAATTATTCCAATCATCTCCTAATTGTACTTCATTATTTATAAATACTTTATTATTCTCTTTAACATTACTAAAAACAATAAAAGAAATCATCCCTACAGCAACAATAAATAATCCTAAAATAAATGCTAAATATAAACTCTTTTTATCCTTCATATCTTTCCTACCTTATAAATACATTTTACCATAATAATATAATTTTACAAGTATTTAAAAAAAAATAGTCATCGTTTGACAACTATTTATTATTAAAATAATTTACAATTTCATCTTCTGTAGTATATGACTTAGTAATTTTATCTTTATTTATTAACATAAGCGTTGCAGAAGAGAATTTAAGTTTAGATAAATCTTCTGAAACAATAGTTTTATCACCAATAAAATTACTATTAAATCCACTTGATAAATCTAAATAATATAGATTAGGACTTCCATAATAATTACTTGCTAAATATGCATAAACACTATTATTATCTTGCATATCATATGCAAGAACAAGATATTCCCCATCTTCTTTATTAAACATTGTTCCTACCATTACCATTTTTGGATCAATCTCAGTTGCTTTTTTATTACTTTTATTAAAGATATTCCAATTACCATTAAAAATATTAATTAAGGCAAAAGCTATTAAAATAAATCCAACTACTCCGATAGTTATCTTAACAAGATTATTTACTCCATTATTATCACCAAATAACTTTTCTGCATCTCTTCTTTCTTGTTTTAATCTTTTTTGTTCTTTTAACATCTGTTTCTTATTCATAATTCACCTCAAATACTAAATTATTGTAACACACATTTTTTTAAAAATAAATATCTATATGTCAAGGCATGTCTTTTTATTTCTTTCATACTATTTTTTATTTCATCATTATTTTTATCTAATAATAAACTAATTTCTTCATAATCATAGCCATTATAAAATAGTTCAAAAACACATCCTAATTCAAATGACATTGAATTTTTAAAATTAATTATTAATTTGATATAATCATCATTTTCTTGATAACTATTATCTTTAATTAAATCAATATATGATAGATTACTATTTGGAATAGTAATATCATATGAAAAAGCATTATTTAATACTTCCTTTTTATTAGTACTGTTATTTCTTAATTCTGTTAATAAGGCTTTTTCATATGCATTTTTAAAATATGTATAAAACATCGAACAATTATTTTCATTATACATATATGATGTTTTATATAATACTAAATATCCTATTTGCATAATATCTTCTTTTTCATAACCAAATTTTTTAAAAGCATATTTATACTTTTCAGCTATTTTATTTATTAATGGTTTATATTTATTATACAAAATATTATAATTATTATCTTTCTCATCACATACCATATAAATTATTTCATAATCATTCATGTTGTTATACATCATATCACCTTTTAATTACTTCATAAATTAGTATTCCAGCTGCTACCGAAGCATTTAAACTATTAACCTTTCCTATCATAGGGATACTTACTATATAATCACATGATTCATGAACTATTCTTGCTAATCCATTTCCTTCATTACCAATTATTAGACATGTTTTATTAGCATAATTAACATCACAATAATTTTCACCACTCATATCAGCACCATATAACCAAAAACCATTCTTCTTTAAATATTTAATAGTATTTAATAAATTAGTTACTTGACATATTTTTACATTAAAGATGGCTCCTACACTTGTCTTTAAAACTGTTTCATTAACCGAAACACTTCTATTTTTAGGAAGGATTATTCCATCAATACCAGCTGCTTCACAAGTTCTTACAATAGCGCCTAAATTATGTGGGTCTTCTAAATGATCAAGAATTACAATAGTACATTTATTTTTATTCTTAATAATACTATCTAATTCTGTATAGCAAAACTCCCCTATCTCTAATAATACACCTTGATGATTATTTTTGGCAAGTTTATCTAAATTATTTTTTTCATCAAAAGAAAAAGGTATATTATATTTTTTTAATAATGATAATATATCATTCTCATTAAAATTCTTTTGTAATATAGCCCTTTTTATTCCATAACTTTCGTTATAATTATTTAATATTTCTTTAACATTGTTTCTTCCTGATACTATCATAAAATCTCCTTAAGGCAAATATGAAAACATATCAGCACTATTCATACAATCGACACGCATATCATGATATTTAGAATGACCTCCGATATAATATGACGGGCTGTTTTCATCCCATATAATAGTACCTGTAGTGTTTTCGTTGAATTCAATAACAGAACTTTTTGCAGCACTAACTGTATGATCATCACCACCACCATTAGATGAATATGAATATATTATTACTTTACCATCTAAATTAATAAAATCCTCAGCATTCAATTTAACACTATCGGCATTACTCTCTTTTCCGCCTTTATCACTTCTTATGCCATCAACATTTATTGAAGCAAAAACGGCTGGATAATTATTAACTTGTCCTGCATTATATATTTCTTTTCCGCGTTTAGTTGCCATTATTTTGGGAACAGAACCGCCTCCAAGGGAATCACCACCAAGTCCATTTTTACAATACGAATCTTGATTAATAGTTTTAATCATAAAATCTGTACTATCTACTACATTATCTGCCATAATCACTTGACTCTTTAGTGATTGTCCTTCAACATGATGAGGGATAACAATCACACAAGGTGAATTTACTTTTGACATATCTTCACTAGTTACATAACCTTCATTTTGTGCACACAACCAAGTTATTGTATAAGCTCTCTTCAATCCATCTTTAGTATATCCTGTTGGTATATAATAGTCAACTACTGTTTCTCTATTTTCTATAGTTAACTTATGTGTATTAACATTATATGTATAACCTCCTACTTTAACATTGCCATTACTATCAATACTTTTACCAATATCTCTAAAGAAATCTGCATCTGCTACTACCATTCCCCCACTCTCTGCCTTAGCTGAAGAAACAAGCCCACCAACTAGATTTGTAAACAAATTATCTAACGATTTACCTATCATACTCCAAATACTATTATCAGCATTTTCTGTTTCCATATTATTTTCATTATTTATTCTTATCATTTCTTTAAAATCAAAGAATATCTGCTCTTCATCTTTTTGTATATTAGCAAAGGCATCACTTAAAATATTTTTACTACTTATACTTTTATGCTTATCAGATATTAAATTATTGTTTTTAACATTATTAGTTTGATTAGCATCGTTATCATATGCTTTACCCTTATCTAAAACATTATCATATTTGGTATCAAGCATATTAAATTTTTCTTCAAATTCTTGAAATTTATTATTACAACCCATGTTTGATAAATTATCTTGACTATTAGAATATGAACCATTTAACACTTCAACAGCATTAGTAGCATATTCCATAATTTCATTTTCTGTATTATCCATATTTATAAACCAACCTTTCTTTAAAATTATAAAAGAGCGTTAAGTTCTGCTCGTTTTGTTTCTAATTCCATATTCTTAGTTTCTAATATTTTAGTCAAAACTTCTATTTGCTGTGTTAAATTATCAATTTGTGTTGTTAAAACATTTATTTTATTTTGAGCATCATTTATGATATTTTCAAGATTTTGAATTTTTTCATTAACATTTCCATCCATACTATTTTTCATTGCTAAAATGTTATTAGATATTTTTGATAAGTTATCTGTAATGTTATTACTCAATTCACCAATTTTTTGAATATTCATATCTTTGCTACTTAAATTCAAATTAGTATTTGAAACATTTTTATGACTACTAACAATATTATTTATATTATCAGAACATGCAGTAACATTATAATTAAAATTATTTAACAATTCCTTTGTTTCATTTAAAAGCACGTAACTATCTTCTTTTATTTCTTGTAATTCATTTTTTTGATTAATAGCATTTCCTTTTTCAGTAGTTAATTTAACAATATTTGCATTAATATCATCAATTTCTGTTTGAAGTGCAGCAATTTCATTTTCAAGAGCTCTTATTCGTTCTTGTTTTGCTAAATATTCATCGTAATTTTGATCTGCCATTATTTTTCCCCTCCAACTTTTTCTTTAGTATCAACAAAAAATTCATTATACTCATTAATAATTGTATCAAAAACTTTTGTATAATAAATAACATTTTGATTCATATACTTTTCTTGTTCTTTTACATAATCCTGAAAACGAGGAATTATTTTATTTGAATTAGGCGTATTTAAAATGTTGGGCATTTCTTCATAATCTTTATCTATCACTTTAAGACATTCTAATATTTTATTACTATTTTCTTCAAAAATATTTTTCATTTTTGATATATCATCAATAGTACATTTTATCCTTGTATTTTCCATATATTCACCATCTCATCTTGAAAATTCGTTAATCTTTTATTTATATTACGATGTGCTTCATAAAATCTATCATGAAACTGCTCTGTTACATTAAGACAACTTCTCAAATTATCTAACATTTTATTTAAATCACTAACAAAGATATTAAATCTATAAATAAACTTCTCTTTCGAAGGTCCTTCCCAATCTAATTGTTCTATTATATTAGATATGTTATTTATACATTCTTCAATTTGACTAAGTAATTCCTTTTCTTTATTATTTTTTGATTTAAGTTCATTAAATTTTACTAAATAATTAGCCATATCATCACCTATTTAAATAATATCATATATTTTTTTATTTTTCAATTACTATTTACAAAGTTTTAATTTACACAAAATAGACATAGTATAAAATGTCAACTATGTCTACTACATTATTTTAATAATTATTATATACTAATTACCTCTTTTATGCTTTTCAAACAATTCATTATAGGTAATTACTTTTATATCAATATTATATTTATTTTCTTCTATTTTTTTTATTACTTGGGAAATTATTATGTCATCATGTTGTATTTCTTCCATTGTTTTTAATTTATGCGCTGAAAATCCCATTTCATCTCTTTTTAAACCTAATACTATTTGATTATCTTTTGCCATAAAACTTTCTGATATCGCACCATAATATTTATTTCTTCCTCTTGAATTACTAAACATAACTTTTCTATAAGTATTCTTTATAAAATTTATTGTTCTTTCACTTAAATCCCCATCTGATTTTATAACTCTTAAATACATCATTTCTTCTTCATTTAACATTAATAAATTTATTTCATTTAATAGATAAAAATATTTAGAATAAGCATAACAAGTTTTTTCTTCATTACACATATTATTTTCACTAGCAATATAATTAATACCATTACTCATTAAATAATCTTCAAGATTTTTTAAATCTAATATTCTAAATAAATATCTGAAGAAAATTTTTCTATATTTCTCTTCCATCTATCATCATTCTCCTTTTTTATAAATTATTACAGCATTACCATAACCAATGCTATCAAAGGGAGTCCACCCAACTTCCCCCCAAGTTCTTTCTATAATTCCATCTTCGGTAATACCAACACCGGTTACGGCGTGTCCATCATTATTCATGTGATAATAATATGGATTATCGCCTAAAAAATAATACTCTGCCGTATCACCAAAACTTAATGATACAATAGAATCTGAATTTAAAGCTTTATTCATTTCTTCTTTATATTTTTCATCATAAAAATAAATAATTTTATATTGATAATTATGATAATCTTCAATACTACAATTATTATCACGAAGAAAACTTTTCATTTTATCTAATTTAAAATAGCCATATCCTGACATATACTCTTGATTATGTACATCCAAATTTTCGTTGTATTCATCAAGATAATTTTCATTCACATGTAAATTTCCTTCTGTATCTTTTATTAATAATCTGCCTGGATTATTTGCATCACCAATATTTTGATAAATATATAAATCTAATAATAGTTGATTACTATTAAGTGTTCCATTTTCATTAACTATTGGATAACTAAAATCATGCATAAATTTTTCATTATCAAAATCATACATCTCATAAATAATATTACACATATCAGCATATGAACATGCTCCAACAGAATCTAATGATCTCATAATACTTAAAGCAGTGTCACCAGCTAAATGATATTTATCCTTGCAAAAATCTAATAATCGATTCCACTCCTCCTTTGACTCATCTGTATTAGTTTCAAATAGTTTATTTAATCCTCCTTGATCAACACTTCCATATTTTTCATAAAAATCCCTGGTCTTTTCATTAATCGCGGTAATTTTCAAATCTTCTAAGTTAACTGGATTATTTAATTTGTAATTATACAAATACATATATTCTGATTCAGAAAGTTCAAATTCATCAACAAACTTTTCTAAATCAAATTTATTTTCTTCATCAAAATATATAGATAATTCTTTTAATGAGCAATTAATTGGCCTACCGGCAATATTAATATTATAATTACTATCATCAATTCTATTATTATCATATAAATGTTTAATTAGATATAATTCTTCATAGCCATATACATCATAATAATCTTTTATTTCTTGCACATTAGTTTCAAAATCCAATCCATTTTGATTTATTATAATATTTTTTTCTTTATCATCTTCTCCTATATGAGATGTTGCAAGCATACGCAAATAATCAAATTTTCCTGTATCATCTATACTTTTTTTTATGCTACTCAAATATGTTTGAATATTTATTCCGCTAATATTCAAGAAAACAGCATCATCTTCTAAATTAGTATTTGTTAATTTTGAATCTTCTACCAACTTAATTATCAAATTAGTACTATAATTAGTATCTTCATTTTCATACATATTCGCAATATCATTCATATTAACATAATATATATCACCATTTACTTCAAGATTAACCCTAGTATAAGGTAAAATCAAATCTAACGTTTGAAATTCACGAACATAATAATAATCCTCCACTAAATCAAGCAAATCAATTTTATTAAGTTTAGCCATCGTTTCGTAAACTTCATCATCTAATGACCCACTTTCTTCATAGTCCTCTTTTAATTTATTTATTTCTTCTTCTGTTATATCACTAAATCTTTGAGAAAAGTTGGTTATTTTCTCATATTTTTCTGCATCCAATTTATTTTTATCTTCAAAAAAACTATAATATGGAGGTAATAATACATCCATAAAATCATTTAAATAATGATAACCTATGCTCGTCTCTTCTTTATTATTTCTCCAAGTATAATAAGAGGACTCTACATCTTCAGCAGTTTCATATTCAACAGAAAAAAGATTTTTTATTATATCAATGTTTTTAAATACAGTTTTTAATTCAACATTTAATTCATAAGTACTTTTTTCATCAATAATTTCGAAATACTCTAATATCGCATTACCAAGTATAAAAGCAGAATCATCCCTATTTGTCAATACTAATAAACTTTTTTCGTAATCTGATTTATTTTCTAATTGTTCACTAGAATAATACTTATTTAAATCAAATTCTTTTGTTGAATGAGATACATTTTCTGCAATATGGTTTTTATAATCTATCAAACCTTTATTGTACTCTTTTGTACCATATGTAAAATCATTAAGAGATATAACATCAGTCTCAGATATTTCTTCTATACTTTGTAGTTTTCTTTGTGTTTGTCTTAAGTATACACTATCAATCACAGAATTAATTATTCTCGGTGCAGTTTCTAAATATAATTTTTCCAATTGTATTTTAATATTGCTATTAAATTTACCAGCCAAATCTTGCTCTTTACTAAAATATAAATCTAACACTTCATTAACCAATGACTGATATTCATCAAGTGTTATTGATGATTTATCTTCTATAATACTAACTGCAGCACCTTTTCCTTTATTTATTATATCTTTTTGTTCTTGAAATTTTTCATGTGCTTGTTGTAGTCGGTCTTTTACATCAGCCATTCTTTCTTCACTGCTTTTTACTTCTGTTTGACTCGTTTCGGATATATCATTTTCAACATGTTTTCCTGCAAAAAAATCTGAAAAACTAGCTGCAATATTCTTTATTTTATCTTTAGCATTATTAATAAAATTATTAAATTGTTCTTGCATATTATTTGCATCTTGTGCTGCCTCCCTCGCAACGTTCTGTGCTTCTACTAATTCTTGTTGCACATTAGGATTATCGGAAGTAACTTCTTCTAGTGCGGTTTCTCCTTCTGCTATTGCTTCAGAAGCAGCCTCTATTTCTTTTTTAGCTAATTCAACATCCGTTAAATCTAAATCAATGTCTTTTGCTGCCATAATTCATTACCTACCTTCTTAGCTATTTTGATTAGTAATATTAGTATTTATTTGTATCTCTACATTATCTAACTTTATTTTGGTTTTTTTTAATTTATCTATTTGTTCTTCAATTTGTCTTCTTATTTTCTTTACTTCATCTGTTTCATTTTTACTTAGTTTATCTAAAGCTTTTTTATATTTTAATATTGCTTTATCAATCAATTCTTTAGCCTTATTTATCTTTTCTATATTGTTATTCAAACATAACACCTATCTTTCTTACGATATCTAAAAATAGTATAACGAATCTCAGCATAATATTCAAGTATTAATTAAAATGACAATATAATTGACAACATTTTCATTTTACACAAAATAGACATAGTATAAAATGTCAACTATGTCTATTTATTATATATGTTTAATAACAAAGTATTTCTTTTTACCTTTTCTAATTATGGTAAAGTTATCAACAATAGCATTTTCTTTTTTAATAATAAATTCTAAATCATTAACTTTTTCACCATTAACACTAATAGAATTATTATTAACAAATTCCCTGGCTTCCCTTTTACTAGAACAAATACTTGTTTCCACTAATAAATCAATGATATTTTTGTCTTCCTTAACTTCACTACTTGGAATATTATTAAAGGCATCATGAAGTTCATCACTTGTTAAACTTTTTAAATTACCACTAAATAAGGCTTCACTTATTCTTAAGGCTTTTTCATATTCTTCTTTACCATGTAAATCCGTAATAAATTCTTTCGCTAATGTTTTTTGTGCAAGTCTTTCTTCTGGATGTTCATTATGTTTTTTCATAATATCCATAATTTCTTCTGGTGATAAAAAAGTAAATACTTTTAAATATTCTTCTATTTTAACATCATCAGCATTAATTAAATATTGATAAAATTCATAAGAAGAGGTTTTATTTTTATCAAGCCATAAAGCATTCCCAGCACTTTTACCAAATTTTTCTCCTTTACTATCTAAGATTAAAGGCATGGTAAAAGCATATGCATTCTTTCCTAATTTTTTATTAATTAAATCGATTCCAGTAGTGATATTACCCCATTGATCACTTCCTTCTACTTGCATAATACAATTTCTTGTTTCATATAAATGTAAGAAATCATATCCTTGTAAAAGAGTATAAGCAAACTCGGCAAAAGTGATTCCTGTTTCTAATCTTCTTTTAATAATATCTTTATCTAACATATAATTAACATTAATATATTTTCCTATTTCTCTTAAGAATTCTAAGATATTCATATCTTTAGTCCAATCATAGTTATTAACAACATCAACATTTCCATTAAATAATTCTGTTACTTGTTTTTTTATTCCTTCAAAATTCTTTTGAACTTTTTCATAAGAAATGATTTCTCTTTCAGCTGTTGGTCTTGGATCTCCTATTAATCCTGTAGCTCCTCCAACTAATAATATGGGATGATGTCCTGCCTTAGCAAGTCTTTTAACGGTGATTAGACTACTGTAGTGTCCAATATGCAAACTATCCGCAGTTGGATCTGTTCCCCAATAAAATGTTGCATTACATCCATTAATAATTTTTTCTAAATCTTCTCCGGCTGTATCTTTTATTAATCCACGCCATTTTAATTCTTCAAATAAAGTCATATTTCCTCCTAATAATCACTTTCTAATCTATTCTTTATTATTTTATGTTTATTATTTATTGCATCTAATACTTCTTCTTCCTTAAATTCAAATAAATTTCCTAAATATAGTAAATTATAAAAAATATCTTTGATAACATTTTCTCTTTTCATTAATAATGTTATTCTACTATATAAATAATTTATTACCTCTAATTTATCAATAGTTTCAATATGTAAATAACTATCATCAATTTCTTCTTTAAACTCTCTTATAAAAGTCAAACACATGGTTATGGTATCTGCATATTCTTCTAATACTTTAGTTTTATCTGCTTTCTTGATAGTCCAATATTTAAAAACTTTCGTTTCATTAACAAATTCTCCAAGTTCAACTAAGAATTCAATAACATTTTTTTCATATATTTTTGAATCACTTTGATACTTATCATAAAATACCTTATCTAACTTTTGGTTATTATGATATATTTCATTCCATTTTACTAAATTCATTTTTCACACTCTTTATCATGACAATGACATTCTTCATGATGACACTTGCAATCATCATCACAATTACATTTATGACTTATGATATCAACACCATGACTTGTCCCAATACGAGTTGCTCCTGCTTCAATCATTCTTATAGCATCATCGCTTGTTTTAATACCACCACTAGCTTTAATTTCTAAAACATCATTTTTATGTTTTTTAATAAGTTTTATTTTATCAACAGTAGCCCCTTCCTTATCAAATCCAGTACTTGTTTTAATAAAATTAACAAAGGTTTCATTACATATTTCCGTCATTTTAATAATTTCTTCATCCGTTAATAAACAAGTTTCAATAATTACTTTAAGGACTTTACCATCAATACTATCACGAATAGTTTCTATTTCATCTTTAACATAATCATAATCTTTATTCTTTAAAGCATTAAGATTAATAACCATATCGATTTCTTTTGCCCCATTATGAATTGCATCAATAGCTTCATATTGTTTAACTTCTTTAGTACTATAGCCATTAGGAAATCCAATTACTGTACATACTTCTGTTGTTGAATCTTTCAAGTATTCACTGGCTGCTTTAACATAATATGGACTAACACAAACTACTGGAAAATGATATTTTTTAGCCTCATCACATAATTTAATAATATCATCCGCAGTTGCTACTTTTGATAAGTTAGTATAATCAATAAATTCATTTAAATTCATAATTCTTCCTCCTAAATAAAAAATTTCTATAAAGTATAGGAACGCATTACCGTGGTACCATCCTACTTCATAGAAATCTATGCTCTTTTATTAATAACGTAATAACCCGTTTTAACTCCATCATTGTATTTTCCTTATTAAATTTGTTATTTTCCACCAAACAATAACTCTCTTTTAATTAATTTAATAATTCTTTGGATGACTTTCTCGTTAAATATAGATATATTCTAGCATAGTTTTATTTGATAATCAAGTCTTTAAGAACATTTACTAAAATCATAATTATTTCTTCCTATACATAAATACTTCTCGGCAATTTTTTTCATATCATCAGGAAAATTACCTCTTCTATAACCAGCTTCATCAATTACATATGATGTATCAACATAATTAAAATAATAGTACGTTATTAATTCAGCAAAAAACTCTGGAACATTACTATTTCCACTATCCGAATAGGCATAATCTCTTAGTGGACGGTTATTAACATTTTTATATTTGTTTCTTAGATTAATTAATTCTTTTTCTTCAGCAAGAAAATGACCTGATATAGCTTTATACTTTACATCAATTACATGAGTTAATTCATGAACTGCAACAATATATGGCGAAAGGGACTCTGTGCACATTACTAAAACAGTAGGATTTTTCGGTTCATATTCATTAGTAAATCCCGCTGAATTAGAAAATCCTGATGCTCGCTCAAATGCAGTATAATTAATTTCATTTAACAACATAATTTTACTATTATATGAATAAAAGGGATATGTAGTAAATAATTTATTTAAGTTAGAAATTAATGAATTAGCAACACTATTACAATTATAATCAATATCCAAATACATATTATGAAGAAAGACACTCTTATCTACTTTAAAATGTGTTTTAGAAGTATTTGTATAATGTTGATATTCTCCATATACAGGATATAAAGTAATATTATTATTTAATTCTATTTTACTATTAAACTCAACTAAATTATTAATATTGCCTTTTTCTTTAGTGTATCCTTCTATTTTATAACCTAATTTATTAAAAATTGGCACATCTACTTTGCATGCTTTTTCATTATTATAAACTATACAGCTTGTCTTACCATCTCTTACTTCATCAACATTACTTTTATCAATAATTAATTTATTTTCCTTTTTAGAAATAACATACAAATTCATATCTGAAGTTAAATGTAATTGATCCCCTATTTTATATTCTGCTTCTTTAGAATTCATATCACGAGAATAACCTAAAACTTCACCATTATTACGTTTGGCAACTGGTAAAGTAACTTGACATTCTCTATTAAAATTAGATTGACATTTTACTTCCATAGTTTCAATTTCATCAGCACCGTTCAATGCAAAAGTTACATGATATTCTTTAGTCAATAATTCAATATCAAATAAATTTAAAACAACAAATACCAAAGCAACAACTAATAAAATAACAATAATCCATTTAATTAAATTAGATTTTTTCTTTGGATGATTATTATACATTACTTGGTTATTATATAATTCATAGTTATTATTCATATTAAAATCATTATTATACACTTTTTATCACAACCTATGTTATTCTTTTTATCAAATATATAACTATTATAGTTTATAAACACTTAATTATCAAGAAAAAAAAGATACCTAAGTACCTTTTAATATTCACAATTTCCTGGCGTTCTTGGATAAGGAATAACATCACGAATATTCTCTATTCCAGTTAAATAAATAAGTAATCTCTCAAAGCCCATGCCAAATCCTGAATGAACACAACCTCCATATTTACGAAGATTCAAATACCACTCCATACTTTCTTTTTCCATACCAAGTTCTTCCATTCGACGAACTAATTTATCATAGTTTTCTTCCCTTTGACTACCACCTATTAATTCACCTGCTCCTGGTACTTCCAAATCAACAGCCGCAACGGTTTCATTATCATCATTTTGTTTCATATAAAAGGCTTTAATATCTTTTGGCCAATTAGTAATAAATACTGGTCCATTAAAGTAATCTGTAATATATTTTTCATGTTCTTTAGCAATATCTTCACCATACTCTGGCTCAAATTCCCATTTAACTTTAGCTTCTTTTAATATTTTTATAACATCATGATGACTAATTCTTGTAAACTTACTGTCAAGTAATTTATGTAATTTGTCAAGTAAACCTTTTTCCACAAAACTATCAAAGAATGCCATTTCATCAGGACATTTATCAAGAACATATTTAACAATATACTTTAACATATCTTCTTCAACATCCATTACACCTTCTAAATCACAAAAGGCAATTTCTGGTTCAATCATCCAAAATTCACTAGCATGCGTTTTAGTATTAGAGTTTTCTGCCCTAAATGTTGGTCCAAAAGTATATGTTTTTTTATAAGCCATCGCAAAAGTTTCTGCTTCAAGTTGACCTGATACTGTTAAAGCAGCGGTTTTACCAAAGAAATCTTTCGTATAATCTACTTTTCCATCTTTGGCTATTCTTGCTAAATCAAGTGTTGTTACTTGAAACATTTGACCTGCTCCTTCACAATCACTTGCTGTAATTAATGGTGCATGAAAGTATACGTATCCCCTATCTTGAAAATAAGTATGAATTGCCATAGCCGCTACACTACGTACACGAAATACCGCTTGAAAAAGATTCGTTCTTGGTCTTAAATAAGCTTCTTCTCTTAAAAATTCTCTCGTATGTCTTTTAGGTTGAATAGGATATTCATCAGGACAATCACCTAATAATTTAATACTTTGAACACTAATTTCAAAATCTTGTCCAGATCCTTCTGATTTAATAACTTTTCCAACTACCTCAATACTAGAACCAATTTTAATTTTACTTATTTCATCAAAACTATCTAACTTATCCGTATAAACAAGTTGAACATGTTTAAAACAAGTTCCATCAGAAAAATCAATAAAACCAAATTCTTTTTGTTTACGATGGTTTCTTACCCATCCCGATAAAGTTACTTCTTTATCCATCAATTCTTCAATTTTTTCAAATAATTCTTTTACGTCCATAAACGTTCCTCCTTAAAATAATAATTAAAAAAGAGTCTCTATCCACAAAGGGACGAATGACTCTTGAATTCGCGGTACCACCCATTTTGTTACTTTACGTAACCACTCTTATCGGTCTTATAACCTCAATTTTTATAACGGTAAATACCCGGCAATCCTACTTCTATTTCAGATAAGCTCTCCAAAGTGTTATTCATATTAATATTTCTTTGTTAACCTCTCACCAATTGTTAACTCGCTAATAAGTTTATTAATACTACTTCTCTTCATCAAAGATTTATAACATTATTTTATGCACTTATTATTATTTTGTCAATATTTTAAGAAAATATTCTAATTATTTTTTTTACTTCCTATACTTTTTTGTTTTCCTTTATCTTCATCATTTGTTTTATTTTTTAATAATAAAAGATATTCTTTTAATTATCAATTAATATTTTACTTACCTATTCCTGATAAACTATCTGTTTTATCATTTTGTTCTAATCTAGCTACCTTGTCATCTAATTCTTGAATTCTTTTAATTACGCTCTTTTGGCTTGTCAAAATTTCTTTCATAAGTGAAAGCATTTCAGAATCATCACGAGATTTTGTTTTATCTTCTTCATGAACAAAATCCCCTTTTCCTTCATCCTTTGTTTGAATATCTTCAACTTTTTGTTCTTCATCTTCTGATAAAGCTGCCTCTCTTTCTTCTACTTTATCATTTTCACGAGTTGTAACAGATGAAGAAAGTATTTTCTCTCTAACAGCTCTTATTTCTGGAGTTAAATGATAATTGAAAAAATGTAGGCTATGCTCATTCCAAATATTCATATCATCTTTTATTACATCAATTACATCTTCATTAGCTCTCATACTTTCTGGAACATATTCATATGCATCATGATTTTGTTTCAAAGCTGCAATAATTATTTCTTTTTTTTCTCTTAACCTTGGACTTATATACCCTAATGCAAATCCATTCTTTTTTACGGCTTCCATCGCAATTTGTTCATTATCACGAATTCTATTACTTGCCCATTTTATTTCATCACCATTTTGAACAGCAGCAAATACAATTTGCTCATTGTCTTTTAAACGTGGGCTTATATACTCTAATATTGACATTCTAGATAAACTCCTATCCCTATTATAATTGCTAACTGCTTGTAAAACCAAATCATAATTATCTTTTATTTCATAACCAAAGTCTAAAATTGTAATAGGGTCTTTTTTTATTGCCATTGATGCAAGTTCAACATCATTTTTATATTGACTATCGGCGCCACCTATACTATGTGGATTACATTCAATTGCTTTTTTAATAAATTCTCTATCTTTTCTTAATCTTGGACTTGCATATGAAAAATCAGCACCATGCCTTAAAGCTTCTAATACAATTTCATCATCATCTCTAAACTCAGGACGCATTTGCTTAAATATCACAAAAGCTGGAACAATTGACGTTCCTCCTCTCTTCATTACTTCAAGGGCTTCTTCTCTAAATTCCATCTTGGGTAACATCCAACTATCGTCATCATACATAATACAACACCTCTATTATTAGAATAACATATTTTTATATTCTTGGTCAATACATTATCATTATAAAGCATTAATTATTTCTTTTACTTCCAATACTTTTTTGTTTACCTTTATCTTCATCATTTGTTTTATTTTTTAATAATAAAAGATATTCTTTTAATTCTTTTAATTTACTTATTTTAAAATCATTTTTTAATTCTTTAACTTCTTCTATTTTATTTTTTATTTCTTCATCCTTCGTTACAAGAAGTTTAGTTTTTCCATTATTATGAAAGAAGTTATTAAATTGATGCTTTCCATCATTGGTTCTAATTATTTCTGTTATTTCAGATATTGTTTTTTTATTAAAAACACCTGATGTATCCAAAATAGTAATATCATCTTCTCCTTCATAAATAACTTTACCATCAACAAATCCATCATTATCTATTACTTCAAAATAATTAGCTTTTTCTAATCTCTTACTACCATTTTTTAATACCTTAAATAAATTAAGAATACTAGGATTTTTTAAATATTCATATTGTTCAAACTTCGCCATTGGTTGAACAACAAAAATACCATCTAAATAACTAATAATATCACCACAATATTTATTATAATCAATTAATGATAAACTTGCTTTAATAACGTTATATATAGGAATAAAAGATTCATAATCAATTCTTTTAAAATTAAAATCATATATTTCATTACTATCATGCATTTCATCAAAATCAATTTTATAACATTCTGTTGCTAAATCAATAATTAATAAATAAAAGTTGACTCCTCTTATCGTAAATGTCCCTATTAAAGTTATTAAATAACCTAGTAAAATCCATAATAAATAACTCATACCAAACCTCACGGTTTATTATTATAGTTATTTAAATTCCAAAAGTAAATAAATTTAATTATTTTCTTGTAAAAATTTTATTAACACCTAAAGATATAAAATAAATTAAATTAAAAGAAAGGAAATATAGTATTAACATTATTAAAGGATTTAATATTGCTAAGTTATTCGCAATTAGTTTACTTCCTATATCTTCAAAGAAAGGAATACTTCCCATATAATGATATAACATAAAATCAAAGTCATAAATATAATCTATAGGAATAATAATTAAAGATATTAATAAATGAAAGATAAAACCTTTAATAACCATGGAATACTTTAAATCAATAGTTTTCGTAACAATAATTAATAAACCTAGAAAAACCATTAAAAAATGCCAAATCATCGAATAAAAAGCCCCAAAGGAAAAGAAAGGATAATACTTAAATGCATTTAAAACCACCATTGTGGATAATCCTCCAACAATTCCTCCTGTTGCTAACCAACATAAAGATAGTTCTTGTATTTTACCTTTCGTAAAACCAGCTAATAAAGCAGCATACATAATAATTGAACAAGTATCAAAAGGTAATAATCCAGTATTAAAAGAACCATTTAATTTAATATCATAAATAGATTCCCAAATTGTTTTCCCTAAATAAAAAATAATTAAGAAAATTCCAATAACTCGAGTAATTTTAATAATTTTATCTTTAGAAGATTTTCGAAAAATAATTAATAAAGTTATTATCAAAATAATCGAAATAACTAAATAAAGGTATTGCATAATACTACCAAAATCTTGTCCATTATACCCACTAATATTATATTTATAATCAAAAAAATTATAATTTCCTTTAAACATAATCTACCTCTTTTTTAAAAAAATATAAAGTAATTACCTTTATATTTTATTTTAATATCCATGCCGTTCTAATAAAATCTTGTCCATCTTTTAAAGGTTCACAAGGATCATTAATTAATTTATCACCAATAACCATTGTTGTAGAACTTCCTCCATCCATATTAATTGCATTATAAGCACTATATCGTTCTAATATTTTAATTAAATCAGTTACGTAAACGCCACCGCGTCCTTTCCAAGATAAACGACTTCCATAGCCATTAACTACTAAGAATAATATTATACCATCTTTTCTTTGAGCAAGAACGGTTCTTGGATTTAATCCACTACCACCATTTCCTTTAAAACTAGCTGCTTTACCATTAACAATCAAAGCAGGCCCAAAACTAACAGCTTCTTTAATATTTTTTTCTTTAACATCACTAGCATTCATACTACCAATAACTAAAACACCATCTTCATTAATGGCAGCCGTAGTATTCTTTTGTGTACCAGAAGAATAAACTATTTTACTGTCATGAACAACCATACCTTGAGGATATCCATTACTCCAGAAATATCCTCCACCATTAATTCCTAATATTGCATCATTTTCTTTAACTATTTCTGTTAAGATTTTACCATGATTAATTTTTTTATTATAAGCTACTTCTACTCTTTTAGGATCATATACTGCTATCATATAACAATCAAATTCTTTATATTTAAATTCAATTAATTTATATAAAGCATCTTCATCATGTTCTAAGATTTCTTTTTCATAAACGGATGTATAACTAGTAACTTTCTCTTGTTTACCAATAGTGATACTACTAACATCCGTATCTTCATTTATCTCTTCTAAATAATTATTACTCATAACTTCTTTTATCGTATCTTCACTATAAAAGATATTAGCAAAATATCGATGTTCTCCCGTTGCCATAGCTGTTGTTATCCAAAAAACTTTCGCATAATCAATTGGTCCATAAACAAAGATAAAACATAACATAATAAAGAAATCAACAATTAACATTAATTTAACTAAAAGATGACATTTCTTTAATTTATTCCACATTATTATCACCAATTACTAAAGGTTCTTCTTTCGTACCTTTTCCACTACTTGCAACAACATCATGACTAACTTTAATAATAGGACGCACTTTATGATTATTATTTCTTAAATCTCCAAAAAACATTTTATTTTCATCAACTGTATAATAAAGTCCTAAATTACTATCATTAATAGTATTTAACCAATAACCATCTGTATCATTCAAAAATAAATCTCCAACACTTGGAATAATTACATAATCACTCAAGGTTTCTTTAACATCTTTATAATTATATTTATTATTAAAATTATATTCATTAACTATATAATTCATTTTAACTAAATCATCTTTAGGAAATTTCTTTATATATTCTTCATTTAAATATTTAACTAATTCCTTATAATTCTTTTCAACATCTAAAGTATTATCACTAATTAGTCTTACACCATCATCTTCAATTTTCAAAATACGATAATCTTCGCCATAATATTTTACATAACTACCAACACCATTATCTTTTAATAAAGCGTTACCGATATTTTCTATAATAAAAGGATTTTCATAACTACCATCACCATCAATAATAGTAACTTCATCTTTTAAAGTAATAACTGGTCTTATACCATAACTAAAGTAATTATCTTCTGTTGACACAACATTATTAATACTACCTTCTTTATTAATAAATAATGGTTTATTATCCTTATCAACATTTAATGTCCAAAAATAAGTTTCATTATTTAAATAACTGTTTTTTCCACCTGCTTGTAAATAATCTTTAGTACTTAGTAAACCAACATAACTATTAATTGTTTTTTGACAATCATAATTATTAACATCTATTTTTTCATTACACCAATTATTTTCTTGTAAATAAACTTCATAATCTTTTAATGTTTCTAAGTAATCTTTTAACCAATTATATACATTAGAATTACTATAATCTGTATCTACTCCATAAACTAAACTTGTTGATGTATCACTATCAATCATGCGAATACCATTATCAATATCAATAATACGATACATTCTTCCAGAGTAATAAACATAGTTATTAACATTTACACCTTTATAATAGAAATACTTATCTTTTTCATAAAGACCATCATTTTGAAACTCTAAATTATCAAGTGCCGTTAATTTATCTCTTAATGTTATTTCTCCTTCTACTTCGTGACTTAATTTATAATAATAAACTGTACGATATGCATAAAAGCCAATAATTCCCAAAATAACTAAAATATTTATTAATAAAAAGATTTTTTCTCCCTTACGAAGTTTTTTCTTAGATTTTTCTTTCTTATTCTTTACTACACTTTTATTATTTTTTTCCTTTTTATTTTCTTCATCATCATTAAAATCTAAAATTTCTATTTCTTCTTTTTCCTTTTTATCTTCAAATCTTTTTTTATAATTCAAATCTTTTAAACTATCTTGTAAATTAAAATAAGTATCTTCACTCGCTAGACTTTTCTTTTCTTTTTTTTCAATATTATTATCTTTCTTTTCTTTATCTTCTTGTATCTCTTTACTCATCACAACTCTCCAACTATTATAATTTACCACAAATTAGAATATATGTAAATAAGGTTTATAAATAAAAATTAATTTATAAATACTTGCTTTACGTAATTAATTATTAATTAAACTTTTTCCACTATTATTGTTTAAAACAAGATTTTTTTCATAAGATGATATTTTTGTAACTTACGTTTATTTATATTCTAATATTACGTTAGAATAACTATTTTTGGTAATAATAAAGCATACTAATAATATTATGATTATTAGTATGTTCTTATTATATTAAGTTATCCTTGACATATTCACAATAACATTTTTAAATAATTAATTCAATCTTTATCCACAATTATTGTGGATAACTTTTTTATTTTAAAAGCCATGCACTTCTGACAAAATGCTGATTATTTTTATTAATAGGTGAACAAGGCTCATTAATTAATTTATTTCCAATAACTAGTGTTGTTGAACTTCCTCCATCCATATTAACTGCATTATAGGCATTATATCTTTGTAATATGGTTATTAAATCCGTTAGATAAACTCCTCCTCGCCCTTTCCATGAAAGACTTCTTCCGTAACCATTAACAACAAGAAGTAACATAATACCATCTTTTCTTTGAGCTAAAACTGTTCTAGGATTTAATCCATGACCACCATTTCCTTTAAACGCTGCTGCTTTCCCATTAACAATCAACGCTGGTCCAAAACTAACTGCCTCTTTAATATTTTTTTCTTTAACATCACTAGCATTCATACTACCAACAATTAAAACACCATCTTGATTAATCGCACCTGTCGTTATCTTCTCTGTTCCTGATGAATAAATAACTTTACCATCGTGAACAATCATTCCTTGAGGATATCCACTACCAATATAATATCCACCACCATTAATTCCTAATATGGCATTATTTTCTTTAACAATTTCACTAACAATTCTTCCTTGATTAATCTTTTTATTATAAGCTACTTCCAGTCTAGTTGGATCATATATTGCTATTAAATAACAATCAAAATCATTATATTTAAATTCAATTAATTTATATAAAGCATCTTCATCATGTTCTAAAATTTCTTTTTCATAAACCGAAGTATAACTATTAACCTTTTCTTGTTTACCAATCGTTATACTACTTGCATCCGTATCTTCAGTAATTTCTTCCATATAGTTATTACTCATAACATCTTTAATAGTTTCTTCATTATAAAAGATATTAGCAAAATACTGATGTTCTCCGGTTGCCATTGCCGTTGTTATCCAAAATACTTTTGCATAATCAATCGGACCATAAACAAAAACAAAACATAATATAATAAAAAAATCTATTACTAACATTAATTTAACTAATATATGACTACTTCTTATTCTCTTCATAATACACCAACTATTATAATTTATCACAAAATAAAGATGATGTAAATACACTTTTTGAGATTTTATCTTTGAATTCATGTTATACTTGTTTTGGTGATATTATGTATTTTATTGAAAAAACAATTAATAAATTATATAGTGATGGATATACTTATTTTTTAAATCCAAAAGAATTAAAGGATGTAACTAATCATTTAAAGAAAAACACTTATAATATTTACAAACCTTATGAATCATCAGAAAAAAATATTATTTATTTAAAAGATATTCCTTCATTAATTTTATTTGAAATAATTATTTCAGTTAATATAAAACATCAAGATATTTTAGGCTCTTTATATAGTTTAGGAATAGAAGATAATTTATTTGGTGATATTATTATTCACGATAATCATTATTATTTTTATACATTTCAAAATATGAAAACTTATTTTGAAATGGAATTTACAAAAATCGGTAAAAATAATATTTCATTAATAACCCAAGATATTAATTATTTAAATGATTATGAACCAAGTTTTTTACCAATTACTATTATTAATTCTAGTTTAAGAATTGATTCTGTTATTGCAAAAATTATCCACACCAATCGTGAAAAAGTTAAGGAATTAATAAAAGAAAAGAAAATCATTTATAATTATGATTTATTAAAAGATAATAGTATTGTCTTAAAACCAGGAGATACTTTCTCTATTAGAAGATTTGGAAAATATAAATTTAACAAAATAATCTCTAATACAAAAAAAGATAACTTAGTTATTGAAATCTTAAAATATATTAATAATGAAAAAAACTAGAAAACTAGTTTTTAAAATACTCCTTAATAACATCATAATCCCTGTATGGTAAATAATCATTACCTATAGCCATATAATTATCATCACCTTTACCAGCGATTAAAATGATATCATTATCCTCTGCCATATCAAGGGCTTTTTTTATTGCAAGAGAACGATTGATAACTCTTTCATAATTAGTTTTAGTACTTTCACTTACTAAATCATTGATTATTTCGTTAACATCTTCCCCTCTTGGATCATCCATGGTAAAAATAACATAATCCGAATTATCTAAGACCACTTTCCCCATACTTGGTCTTTTTTCATGTTCTCTTCCACCGGCGCTACCTGTAACTGTAATTATTCTTCCAATTTTTATTTTATCTAACAAACTATATATTTTAATAAAGGCATCCGTAGTATGCGCATAATCAATAATAATATGATATTTTTGTCCAAAATCAACTTCTTGCATTCTACCTTTAGGTATTTGAATACCAGAAACATTATTGATTATTTCATTAATATTATAATTTAAAGCAAGTAACGATAAAATCCCCGCACATAAATTATAAACATTAAATTCTCCTAATAATGGTGAAATAATATTATATTCTTTATCTTGATATTTTAATACTACTTCAGTTTTATCAAGATAAAATTTCATTTTCAAAATCCTCAAAGTACTTTCTTTTAAACCATAAGTTAATATTTTACCTTTAGATACTTTTTTAAATTCTTCATAATATTTATCATCAATATTTAAAATACAATATCCATCATCACTAACTTGTTTTACTAAATTCTTTTTACATTCAATATAATTTTCTATGGTTTTATGAACATTTAAATGATCTTCCGTTACATTAGTTACTACTCCTATTTTAAAAGTTAAATTAGAAAGTCTTCCACGAAGAAAAGCTTCACTTGATGTCTCCATCGCTACATACTTACAATCTGCTTCAACAAAACGATTAAAATACTTATATAAACGATCAGCATCAGGCGTTGTATTACGAATTTTCTCATTAAATAAAGAACAACTAATACCATTAGTTCCTATATAACCACAGATTTTTTTCCCCATTAAATCTTGAATAATTGAAGCAGTTGTTGTTTTACCATTAGTTCCTGTTATTCCAATTAAAGATAACTTTTGTTCAGGATAATCATAAAACTTACTTGTTATTTTAGCAAGTTCAAGATTACAATCATCAACATAAATAACTGGTACTGATACATTAATTTTTTTGCTTGCCACAATAGCAACTGCACCATTATTAATAGCATCAAGAACATAATCATGACGATCTTTAGTTACTCCTTTTACACAAACAAATAAATCCCCTTCTTGAACATCTTTTGAATTTATTTTAATATCTTTTATTAAAATACTAGGATATCCTTCATATAATTCATTTAATTTTTTCATAAACACCTTCTTACTAATATTTTATGAACAATAATATTCATAATAATACAATGAAATAATAACATAATCCAAAAATTAATTCAATATGAAAAAAAATTATGTAAAAACATAACTTTATTTATTATTTTCTAATAATTCATCAACACATTGAATAGCTTTTTCTATTTTTTCTTCTAATAATTCACATACAGGAACAACTTTTAAATTATGGTGACCTGCCCAAGCTTTTGTAATTTTATTATCAACATCAATTGCTTCTTGAGAATCTTCAAATCTTGCAGTATTATTACTATTAGAATAACGATTTTCCATATTAGCCGCTACTGTTGTCATATGAATAACTAAATCATATTCATCAAGTAATTCTTGATGATTCAAATTATTTTCTTCTAGCATTCTTTGGTATTTTTCTTCCCCTAAATAGGCTTTAACATCAACAGTTCCTCGATCATATAAAATAATTATTTTTTCATCATCACGATAATTACTTAAAAAATCTTTATATCTTTTTTCCTTATATAATTGTAAATTTAAAACCTCATTTTCAAAATCATACACTGTTGCAGCATGATTTCCAAAAGGTCTAATTCCACCTTTAATCATTTCTGTTGCACATTCATTAAGTACTAATACGTGATAACCTTTTTTAACTAAATGTTCTTCAATCCTATCAATAGTAGTTGTTTTACCAGCACAAGGACCTCCAGTTAACACAATTTTTGCAATTAAATTTCCCATATTTACTCCTTAACACAAATCAATACTATTATAAACTTATTTCATTATTTGTCAACCTTTTTCACAAATTACAATAAAAGTTTAAAAAAAACATGCATTATACGTAATATGCACGTTTTTATTATCATTACCTTTATTGATATAATAATTACTTTCACTAATTATTACAATAAGGGAAATCATTAACAACTACTAGTGTAAATTAAGAGATTTCCTTTATTTTCAATAACCGGCAAATCACCTCCTACACTAATTATAATTTATGTCTCTACCGAAGTATGAGTTCTGAGTACATAAACATTTTAATTAATGAATAATTTTTTATTAAATAATTTCCAATCACTATTTATCATTAAATCGATATTAGAGTTATTTATGAATTTTTATTATTCAATCATCAATGGACTCATTATAAATATACTATTTATTTCTTTTAATGTCAATTAAATCAAAAATTATTTTTTCTATTTGACAGATAATTTGACATTATTCGTCAATACCAATTGTACTATCAATAGGAAGGGAAAAACACATACTTTTATAATCAGTATTCATACCATTTTTATTCAAAATACCTTCCATAATCTTCTTTCTTTCATCATCTTTACAAACAATTAAAATAATATCTTTTTCTGGTTCTACCGTTAAATTAAAGAGTTTAAAAGTATTATTAAAACCAATACTTCTTCCCTTAATAAGAGTACCGCCATTTGCTCCATTCTTTTTGGCAGTATTCATTATTTTCTCCGCATTACCTTCATCCGTAATGGTTATTAATAAATGATAATTTGACTTTTCCATATTTCGTTCTCCCTTGACATTTTTAAATGGTTCCATAACATATTTTGATGCACTTGATAATGGTACTGTAAATGCAATACCTCGACCAATTTCCTTAATTTTCGTTTTATCTTTCAAATAATTAATTATTTCTTTTTCGATAACATCCGGTATAATTGATAATAAAATATTTTTTTTGGTTTTCTTTAACCCTAAAAAATCTAAAATTCCTTGACTTGCAGTTCCATCACCATGCATTAAAGTATTAAAAGGAAGTTCATATTTTTCAGTTAAACTAATTAATTTAGTTTCTTCATTACTTATGACAAACAATAATTTCAAATTCATGAGTTTGCCTCCCAAAGAAAATCCACAATTTCTTCATCAAATACTTTTTTATCTTTCTTCTTTAATTTATAATCATAAACAACACCTAATAATTGAATCATTATAATTGGTGATAAACCAACTAATGCCCCTACACCAAAAGCATCAACTAAAATATTACCTCCTAAAACTTCACAAGTACCAATACACAAAGGTAAAAGAAATGATGTTGTCATCGCTCCACTAGCGGCTCCTCCTGAATCAAAAGCAATAGTCATAAACATTCTTGGTGTTCGATACATTAAGTAAAGAACCAATAGATATCCTGGTACTACAATATAAATAATTGAAAAATGAAAAATAATTCGTAATAAAGATAATCCAATAGCAATACAAACACCAATGGATAAACATAAATTAATCATTTTTTCACTAATACTACCTTCAGTTAAATCCGATATTTGTTTATTAAGGATTTTAACTGCCGGCTCCGCATTAATAATAATATACCCCATTATCATCCCTATAGGTACTAACAAATATTTATAATTACTACCAGCAATAACTTTTCCAATATTATATCCTGTTTGCATAAATCCTGTCGAAACACCTGTTAAGAAAATAGTTAGTCCAACAATCACAAAAATAAATCCTACAACTATTTTAACGATATCATTGTTTTTCATTTTTTTACTAATTAATTGATAAATAATAAATACTCCAACAATTGGTAAAAGAGATATTAAAACATCTTTAAAACTACTAAATAAATTTCTCATAAATTGACTAAAAAGAGATAAATTACTTGTAAAAGATGATGTATCAAAAAAATTATCAGGTTTAAAGAATAATCCTAAAAGCAAAATAACTACTATAGGACCTAAAGATGCTAAGCCACATAATCCAAAACTATCACTTTTAGCATCATTGTCACTTCTAATTTTAGTAATACCATAACCAAGAGCTAAAATAAGTGGTACACCAACAGGTCCGGTAGTAACCGCTCCTCCATCAAAAGCAATACTAATAAATTCTTGAGGAACAATAAATAATAATCCAAAAATAATAAATATTATTAAAGTAATAATTTTTCTAAAAGATACTTTTTTAATAATACGATACACACCTATCATTAAGAAAATACCAATACCTAAAGATACAAGCCATATAATTAAATTACTAGGTATCGCAGTTATTTCTTTTGCAAAAACATTCAAGTCTGGCTCCGATAAAGTTATTACAATTCCCAATATTAAACTAACAAACAATATTAGTAATTTATGCCCTTTTTTAACTAAATAATCACCAATATTTTTTCCAATAACAATCATGGACATATCAGCCCCTAGTGTAAAGAAAGCCATACCAAAAATTAATAGTATGGAACTTATTGCAAAAGAAATAATAACTTCAATAGGGAGCATAATTAAATTACTTAATACCATAATAACTAAAGTAACTGGCATTATCGCCATAAACGCTTCATATAAATTATCAGTTAACTTATTTCTCATATAACACCTATTTAAAAATCAAACGATATAAAAAGTTTTTTCTTTCAATTATTGTTGTACCAGGATATTTTTTATTAATACTTTTATAACATACTTTCAATAATTCACTTATATTGCCATCATTTATTAAATGAGTTTTCTTTGTAATAAAGTTATCAGCATAAATTATTGGTACTTTAGAATATAATACATTACATATTTCACCATTTTTATTTTCTAATACTTTATCAATAGTATATAAAGATGAAACAATAATATTGTAACTATTTTTCTCTGTATTATCATATATTGCCCCTAATACACTATCTATTTTATTTAAATTTTCTTTTAATTCTTCAATACTTTTAGCATCAATAACATCATAATTAATAATTATTAATTCTTGTGTGTATTGATTTATTAAATTAACCATCATTTCTTTATTATATAAAACATCTTCAATACCAATATAAGTAATATCTGGATTATTAACCATTTCCATTCCATTTAAATAATAGTTAATACCACTAATATCACTTTTCTTAGCCATGACAACACTTTTAAATCCTAAACCTTTCATATTGCTAGCAAGAGAACGTTTAGCAACCTCAAAATGTAAAATAAATGGTATTGTTTCTTTATAAGTTATTGGAAATAATGAATAAAATTTTATACTATTAGGTACTTCTTTATAATCGATACTTTTAACACTATCTATAAAATTTGAAATATCAATATTATCATAATTCCAAATCATAAACATATCATTATTTCCAATACTAAATCCCGTATTTACAACAAATGGTTTTGTTAAAATAGGAGCCGTTTTCATCCCATAATTAACATCTAGTTTTTGTTTAAATGACTGCCACTTTTCACCAAGTTCTGTTATCATATTACGTAAGAAAAAGTTCATATCAACTTGAGACGTACTATTTAAAATATTAGAAAGTCCTAAAACCATTCCAATAGTAGCATAACCTTGTAATTCAATATTTATTTTACTTAATACTTCTTGAATACTAGGATAATCTTCATAATTATTACTTGCTAATACTAAATGTAAGAAGATTTTCTTATCTTTTTCTTTATTAATATTTTTTAAAAAATCTTTTAAATTCTCAACTATTTTAATGGATGTATCAACAAAGCAAAATAAATGTAATTTACTTTTTCTTTCATTAAGTTCTTTCTGGATATCTAAATATGTTTCATTATTTACTATTTTATTTTCTACAGCTTCTCTTGAATATATATCATAATTATATAATCCATTTACTTCTAAACTCATATTTCGATAACCATCATTAATATTTTTTACATCCGTATGTAATGTAGAAAACATATATTTTTTCATTAGTTTATCAAAATTAGGCATCGTATCACTATCATATACAGAATAAGAGCCCTTAGCCTCAGTACCAAATCCATTAATCAAAAAAAGAATTGTCTTCATTTTATCACCTATCCAATTTTTTTATTATTTATCTATTTTTATTATAACATGTTTTTTTATATTTTAAAGAAAAAACTAACTTTTTCTGGTTAGTTTTGTAAATTTCTTGACATATACTTTCTCTTTAATTCTGGGAACAATAATAATTTTTTCTGGATTATCAACACATTCTCCTGTAAAAATTATTTTAGATACTTCATCACTATTTATATTCTCAATATGAATATCACTTAATAAATTTTGTAAGGCTCTTTCAATTCCACGTGCCCCTATTTTAAGTTTTAAAACCTTATCAGCAAACTTCGGATAAAAATCATCACGATATTCTACTTCAATACCATCTTCATTAATTATTTTCTCTTCTATTTTCAAAGGACTTAAAAGTGAGTTTTTCGAAATATTAATTATTGAATCTTTATCATGTTTATTTAAATAAATAATTATTGGCATTCTTCCCATTAATTGTCTCATCATACCATATTTAACGTAATCATCAGAAGATATTTTCTTTTCGTCATCATTAATAATAACATTACTAAATCCAAGACCACCACTTTGTTTTTTTATCCTTTGATCACGTATTTTTTCAATATCTTCAAAAGCTCCCGAACATATTATTGTTAATCTTGATGTATCAAAAGGAATCATTATTGTATTTCCTTCATTATCTTTCGTTGTAATATCAATTGTCGCTCCATCAAATAATGTTAATAATTCATTTTGCACGGCCCCTCTTGAAATATCTTGCATATTACCATCATTACTTTTTTTATCAATTTCATCAATAACCAAAATACCTCTTTCAGCTTTTTCTTTATCGCCATGAGCTGCTCTTAATAAACCTAATAGCATATCATTTATACTACTTCCTACATAACCACTCTCAGTAAATTTAGTAGCATCGGCAATATAAATAGGAGCATCAAAGTTTCTAGCAATCATATTAAGTAATAATGATTTACCACTACCCGTTTCACCATGTAATAGTATTTTTTTAATATACTTTTCAGGATACTTTAAATCGTTTTTATTTGCCATTTCTAAATTCTTTTTTACGTGATAAATTAATTTTTTGACAGCCTCATCCTGACCTTTGACAACACTTAATACATTTTCTAATACATCTTTTTTATTAGTATTTTCTTTTTTACCAACATCTTCTTTAGTATCTAAAAAATTTATTAATAATTCATAATTTTCTTTATCTAAAATAACATCATGAATATCCGTATCAATATTTTTCTTAACTAACATATCAATTAACATATTTAAAGTATTCATTCCTCTATCCACTTTACCAGTTTCTCTAATTAATTTTTTTAAATATGTTTCATCAATAGTAAACTTTTTACCATGTTTATTCAAAAAATTAGCATATTGCACAATTCTTCCATTAGGGCTTAATAATAACTCATATTTTTGTTTATTAGTTAATGACTTAATAGGAACATGATATTGACAATTAAATAATACCCCAAGACGAGTTAAATCATAATCATCCATAGGATATAATTCATTATATAAAATAACAAAAGTTAGTTTACTAAAATCTATTTTTACACCTTTATACTCAATTACTTCTTGTTTGGTAATTTGATCTAATACACTAAAAACATCCGGATTATTATTATATACTTCAAGTAATTCTTTAAAATTATCCCTAATAAAAACAATACCATTACTAATATCTGCTGTATTAGAAGTCATCCCTGAAGATTTTGCTATTCTTTCAGATGATTCAAGTAATCCTAAAATAATCTTAAGTATTACATAATTTATATTTTCTAAAAATGTTTCGGGACTTTTTACTTCTACCTTAACATCAGCATAAGGAAAATCTAAATTATCTTTTAAAATATCAACAATAGTGTTTTTACCTGTTCCTGAAGCACCATGCAATAAAATATTTCTTTTTTGAATCTTTTTAAGTTCATCAGGTAAATTACTTCCGAGAATCAATTCATTAGTATAAATTCTTTCAACAAGATCACGTATTCCTTCTTCTTCAAACATTATTCTTTGAGTTATAATATCAACTAAAGCATCAGTATCTTTTATTTCCTTAATACCTAATGTTCCATTAATATCATGATATTTATTTTTAAATTCATTAAATATTTTGACATACATCTCTGCATCTGATAATGACATAGCATCAAAATAACCTTCCTCATTATCATAAAACAAAGTATATAAACTATCACTAGTAACATTATTATCTTCAATATAAAAGAATTCCTTATCCAATCTACTATCATAATCACCAAAAGATTCATCAGGTGTAAAGTTTTCATCTATTTTATATAATTGATAATAATTAACCCCTTCAATATTCATTCTTCGAAATAATAAACAACGCATAAACTCACCTTGTAATTTATTATATAGCAAAAAGAAATTATGAATTATTAACTTGTCATAATTTTACGAACAAAAATCAATATAAAAAAACTATAAAGTTAATCTCTTTATAGTTTTATTAATATTTCACTATTTTTTTCTTCTTACATAAGTAACATATGCATATACAACGGATGCAACAATTATTCCTGATAAAGCAATAAATATTGCTATTTTCAAATTTTTATTATCATTTGTTTCATGCTTTTCTTTAACATATTCAACAACACGATAACATGAATCACTTCCATCACATTTTGAAGTATCATCTAAAGCATTATATTGACATAATTTATTAGATGAATTTTCACTTGCCTCTGGTGATACTAAAATGCCTTCAACATATTGACAATCATCAGGTACACTAGAACTGTAGGTAGTATTTTCAGAATACATATAAAATTGAGTAGTAGTATCATCACATATCCATTTTGTTCTATTTAAGTCTTTTTCGCTAAAACCTTGACAATCAGAAGACGTTCCATAACAATATTCCTTAGTACCATCACTATTATTTTTATAATAACAATATTTACTCTGCGCTAAGCATTCTTCTGCACTCTTATCTTTTGAACCACCAAGAGAGTCACACTGAGATACTGATTTACTATCATCACTATAAACATATTTATCTCCAGAAACAGGATAACAACATCCTGTTGAACTTTCTTGAGCAACTGGTTTATTAAATGGAACACATATATTTTTACCTGTATAATGTAAACCTGCCAAATCAAAAACTGCTTTACACCAGCCATTTTCACAATCTTCATTATTTTTACACTCTTTTTCTCCAGAATCATTACCATTAGGTGTAGAAAATGGATTTTTTGATGAATAACTAGCATTACAATTTTCTTTTGATATGTCTATTATATCATTTTCACTAAATCCTGAACATACAGTTTTAGTACCGTAACAATATATTTGTGCACCTAAAGAATTTGTCTTATAAAAACAATACTCAGTTTCATTTGGTTTTTCCATACCACACTTTGTATAATCTTGAGTAATTGAACAATTAGGACTTAAGCCTTCACATTCTTCTCTAGTTCTTTTAGAATACCTTAAAGCTGATCCTAAGGTATTACCACAATCACAACATACTTCTTCTTTAGATATTGGTGGTGGAGTAGTTGTCACAGTTGGTTGAACTGATGGAGTAGATAAACCACTACAATTCGGATTACTAAAAGGAACTTCTTTTCCTAAATGATTACATCCACTTTTCTTAATTATTGCATAACTATTAGAAATATGACAACAAACAAAATCATCATTTTGTGATGTTGGAGGAGTTGGCGTTGGCTGTGCTGATGCTGAAGTTGTTGGAACAATACATTTTGGATTACTAGAAGAAACATCTGTTCCTAAATTATCACATGCATTTTTTGGCACTATTGCATAACTTCCACTAATATAACAGCAAACATTAGGAATAGCATTAGCTGTTGCTCCAGGAGTATTCGTTGAACTTGGTGTTGGATTTGCTGTATTTGTCGGATTAGAACTTGGAGTTACTGCAGGTGTATTTGATGGAGTTGGAATTGGCGTTGCCGTTGGATCTCCATTTCTTAAACACATGCTATTTTTCAAAGTATACCCCGTAACACAAACAGCGCACAAACTTGTATCATATGAAACACATCTATCACAATTAGGTACATTACTTTTACATGCATTTGGATCACTTGTATTTTCAGAAGGTATAATACATTTACCTTGATAACACTTTTTTCCACTACCACAATCAGAATGTGTACCACACTCTGTTCCACCTGAATATGAAGAATCAACTTCACATTTTCCAGCTTTACATTTTTTCCCGGAACCACAATCTGAGTTACTTACACATTCTCTATCACCTAATTGTATTTCATTGTTCAATCTAGTATCATTTCTCATAAACACATTATTAAAAAACAACAAAGAACCTATCATTACCATAACTAAAAATATCACACTTAAAATAATTACATTCTTCTTACTCATATTTCCTACCTTATAAAATGATTATACACAATATCATCAAAAAGAACAAGATGTTTTTTTACATTTTTTTAATTAATATTATAATTAATTATTCACTTGATACATATTACTAGTAATGCTATAATAATTCTGTTAGTCAAAAAGATAGAGGTGATGAAATGGGACTAATAATCGAAAATGTATCCAAGTCGTATGGAAGAAAAAAAGTTGTTGATAATATTTCCATTAATGTTGATAAACCAATGGTATTTGGTTTACTTGGTACTAATGGTGCTGGTAAAACAACAACAATTCGTATGATACTGGGAATATTAAAAAAAGATAATGGTAAAATATTATGGAATAATAATGAGGTAACAAGAAAAAGTGTTAATTTTGGCTATCTACCTGAAGAGCGAGGCGTTTATCCTAAAGTCAAAATAATGGATCAACTACTTTATTTTGCAGAACTAAAAGGAATGAAGAAAGAAGAAAGCATTAAAGCAATCAAAAAATGGGCTAAAATATTAAAAGTCGAAGAATATCTTGACATGACTGCTGAAAAATTATCCAAAGGAAATCAACAGAAAATTCAGTTTATGACTTCAGTTATTCATAATCCTGATTTAATTGTTTTAGATGAACCATTCTCTGGCCTTGATCCTGTAAATACTGATATTCTAAAAAAAGTTATTATTGATTTAGTAAATCAAAAAAAATATATTATTATGTCAGCTCATGAAATGCATACAATAGAAGAATTTTGTACTGATGTTATAATATTAAATAAAGGAAAAACGGTTCTTCAAGGTAATCTAAATGATATTAGAAATAACTATCCAGCAACAAGAGTTATTATAGAAACCAATGATAATATCAAAAATATTATTAATGAAGAAAACTTAATTATTGAAAATAATCATGATAACTACTATATTATTAAAATAACTAATGAAGATGATGCTCATAAATTATTAAATAAAATAATTAAAAATAAAATACTGGTTAACAAATTTGAAATATTAAAACCAACTCTTCATGATATATTTATAGAGAAAGTCGGTGAAGAAAATGAATGATTTATTAATTGTTACAAAATTTACCATGAAAGATATGTTAAAAAGAAAATCTTTTATTATTGCAACTATTATTATTCTTTTAATGATTATTATTGGTTTTAATATTCCAAAAATTATTAAATCATTTAATAAAAGTGAAGGAAAAGAAAAAATATTAATTAGTGATATTTATAATGTATTTGAAAATCAATTGGATTCACTAAATAATCCATCAAATGATTATGAAATAATTGTTTCACAAGATAACCTTGATACTTTAAAAAAGAAAATAAATGATGATGAAGTAAGCTTAGGTATTTTAGTAGAAAAATCAAATAATGAAATTAAATTAACATATATTGTAGAAAACCTATATTTCTTTCAAGATAATTATATGATGAATGAAACATTAAATACTTTATATAAAAATATTCAAATAGATAAATTAAATATATCGCAAGAAGAAAAAAATAATATTAATAGTGTTTTCAAAACAGAATTTATTCAATCTGATGAAGAAGCTAAAGGTAATACATTGGTTATGATGATATTATCAATGCTATTATTTTATGCTGTATACTTCTGTGCTTATCAAGTATCTAGTTCTATTACAACAGAAAAAACATCTAAAATTATTGAAACTTTAGTTACATCTACTAGTCCTAAAAATATCGTTCTTGGAAAAACATTAGGTATAGGACTTACTGGTTTAATGCAATTATTACTAATTATTATAACCGCTTTATTAAGTGCTAAAGCATTCCTTGACCCATTACTATTAGAACAAATATTAGATGTTTCTTCTCTAACAATTTTCTTAGTAATAATTACCCTTTTATATTTTATTTTAGGATACTTTACTTTTGCTCTTTTATATGCCCTTACTGGTTCAACAATTAGTAAACCAGAAGATATTCAATCCGCTAATTCCCCTGTTGTAATGATATCTTTAATAGGATTTTATCTTGCTTATTTTACAATGATGAATCCAACTAGTAATTTAGGTACTATAGCGTCTCTTGTACCAATATCATCACCATTTTGTATGCCAATGCGTATTATGATGGGTATTGCTACAACAAAAGATATTATTTTATCAATTATTATACTTATCGCTACTATTATAATTATTGCAAAAGTAACTATTAAAATATATTCTAATGCAATTATTAATTATGGTACCAAATTAAATATAAAAAATATTATTACGATGTATAAGCAAAAATAAAAATATTTTAATTTATTATTATAATTTAGGCTATTAACAAATAATGACTGTTAATAGCCTTTTAAAATTATTTAACACCTTACATCAAATAGTATCAAAACAAATATTGTTCAATCTAAACATTCATAATATTTTAAATATGAAAGTAATATCCTAATGAAAACAATTGATATAATCGAAAATATAAAAAATATAATAGCATGATAAAAGCAAGTGAAGAAATAAAAAAGATGTCTCAAAATTAATTTCTTAATTTATTAACATCTCTTTTTTTAATTTTCATTTTTGGTTAATTTAATAGTTGCTGTTTTAATTTTATTATCACGAGAATATGTAATTTTTACAGTATCCCCTGGTTTATGTTTAAATAATAAATATTTTAAATATGCTGAATTTTTGGCTTTACTTCCATCAATTTCTAAAATAATATCACCTTTTTGTAAACCAGCTTTATCAGCTCCTGTATTAGGTTCAACAGCTGCTATAACAACACCTTCGTCAATTCCTTCAGGAACCATAATACCATTACGCCATAATGTATAACTTTCTGATATATTTATCATTGAAGTACCAAGTAAAGGTCTTTCTATTTTTTTACCATTTTCAAGATACTCAAGATAACTTGTTGCGTAATCTATTGGAATAGCAAATCCCATACCTTCAATGGAATCTTTAACAAATTTCATGGAAATAACTCCAATAACTTCACCATTTGCATTAATTAATGGGCCACCAGAATTTCCTGGATTAACAGCAGCATTTGTTTGTATTACTTCCATAACCCAATCAATATTAACAGAGTTTACAGATACTTCTACAAGACGATTAAGTCCTGAAATAATACCATTTGTGACAGTTCCACGATATTCATAACCAACTGGTGAACCAATAGTAAATACCGTATCACCAAGTTTTATATTACTATCATTACCAATAGTGGCAGCACTCATATAACTTTTTTTATCAACACGAATAACCGCTAAATCAAGATATTCATCGCTTCCTAATACTTTTCCTTCTATTTCCTCATCAGTATTAGTAATAATTGTCCACTTATTACCACCACTTACAACATGATGATTTGTCATAATATAAGCATATTTATCATCTAGTTTATAAATAAATCCTGAACCACTTCCTGCTACTGTATTGTTTTTAAAATTCTTAACCATTACTGCCGCATTAAATGCTTTTTCAATAGCAGATGATAAATTACCATTATCAACAATTACGGTATTATTACAATTCTTACAAGTTGTTTGAGTTACTCCTTTATCACCCAAATTAGCATTAGTACTAGCACTTGCTGAAATACCACTATTATTTTCTGTTACCACAATTCGATGGGTATAACTAAAATAATACATGCACAAACCACCTAAAACAAAAGAAAACATCATCATAATTCCAAAACTAATCTTATTTTTCATAAAACACCTTCTTTTCATTTTTATTTAATTCTATTATTTCTTCCCAGTTATCTGGAAATCCCATTCTATCAAGAACTTTAGTTATAGGAATACTTCTAACATTCATTTCTAAGTTATCTAATATATGTTTAAATTCTAACATCATATTTTTAAATTCATCATATAATAACATTTGCTTAATAACAATGATTAAAGCAAAGACATCATTTTTACCGTAAATATACTCATCATTTGTAATTGGTATTTTTAGTTGACGATGAATCTTCGTATCTGCAATTTGTCTTTGAGTATGATTTTCAAAGACAATATCTTCATGAGCACATAAATTACGATAATTTGATAACAAAACAATATAATTACCCAGAGTATCACTATCTAAATCATAAACGTCCGCAATACTTATTTGATCTTCTTTTTTTAATATAGAATACAGTTCACCAATTATTCCAAAAGACAAAACTTTAACTAAAACCCATAAAGGAACATAACCATAACTATTAACATAGTGCATAGTTGCCGAATGCGATGCTGCATTAGATTTAATTTGTCTTTTCATTTTTTTAACAACATCACTTACTTGTCTTGACCTCTCTGGATTATTCGTAAAATTACGATAATTTAAATAATCTTTCTCGTGATAACCATATCTAAGTGATAAATGATAACTTATGATTGATTTTAAATTATTCTCTATATTTAAGATATTCTTAAATAGAATATTACGAAAGGCTCTATCAAATAGAAACAAACTATACAACTCTTCAAAAGTTGTTCCAGGAATATATGTTCTATTAGTAGAACTTTTCATAAATAAGTGACGATAGCCATTTAAAAAGAAATAATTCTCTCTAAACAAAACTTCCATGGCATAATTAGGATTTTCAACAGTTAAACCTTTATTTCTTAAGATCTCTACTTGTTCTTCTAAGTTCTTAAAATCCTTATTAACACCCATTTTATCCACTATCCTCTCACTTACCATATACTAGTATAACACAAATTCACTACTTATGTGTGATTTTTTTGTGAAAATTTAGTATAAATTTTATTACTTATGATAAAATGTATTAAGAAAGAAGGATTTTTATGCCAAGTACAATAACTCATTTCTATTTAGGAGTCGATACATTAAAAAAATTAAATATAAAACCCAAAATGATTATCGAAGAAAGAATTAATAATTTTAAAATATATTGTCAAAATATGGATGTCCTATATTTTTATCATATCTTTCTATTAAGAGAAAATAAAATTCAAAAATTAGGTCATCGCTTTCATTTAGAAAATGTCTATAATTATTTTGAACAACTAATTAATGATAATAAAAAAAATCAAGATCTAGAATTATTTACTTTTATATCTGGGTTAATAATTCATTATCAAGCAGATTCCATTATGCATCCATTCATTGATTATAATTCACACAATTATTTTAAAAGAGATGGACATTTTATCATTGAAACATATATAGACAATTATTTTATAAATAAATATGTTACTAATAACTATCAAAAACATAATCATTCCAAACTATTATTTAATTATACTGAAGAAAAAATTATTAAAGACGAAATTGAAAAAATAACTAAAAATTTCTTTAATTACGAAGGTATGGGAAATAAATATTATCGCTCTTTAAAAGAAATGAAATTTGTCTATCAATACGTTAGATATGATAAATTGGGTATTAAAAAGAAATTATATAGTCTAATTGATTTAAATCCCTTACCAATTAGAAGAGTTAAATATTTATCATATCATTTTCCTCTTGATATGGACGAAATAATCTTAAATTTAAACCATCATAAATGGATTAATGAAAGTAATAATATTAGTTCTAATAAAAGTTATCTAGATTTATATGAAGAAGTTACCCAAAAAGCTAGTTTTATTATTAATGAATTATATTGTTATATTTTTGAAAATAAAAAAATTGATTTAAAAAAATTAATTGGAAATAATTCCTATTCTTCAGGATTACCACTAAAATAGCCTATACGATAAATATTTAATACCATAAGATATCAATGGTGAAGTTTATGGATAATGTCTATTCCATGTCCCCTATTTTTATGGCTTTACTCGCTACTTTAGGAACATGGTTTGTAACGCTTTTAGGATCCGCAATTGTCTATTTTTTCAAGAAAGTAAATAAAAATATTTTAGATTGTATGTTAAGTATATCAGCCGGAGTAATGATTGCCGCTTCATTCTGGTCACTGCTTTCCCCTTCTATTGAAATGGCTATTTCTCTTGGAATGAATAAAGTACTAGCCCCTTCAATTGGTTTTCTTAGTGGTGGATTATTAATTGTTCTAATAGATAAAATATTTACCAAAAAAAATAAAACCATTTCTGATAAACGAAGAAGATGCTTTATGCTTATATCATCAATAACCTTACATAATATCCCTGAGGGATTAGCAGTTGGTGTGGCATTTGGTAGTGTTTTATATAATATTGATGGCGCAACTATCATGAGTGCTATTGGCTTAGCTATTGGTATTGCCATCCAAAATTTTCCAGAAGGAGTTGCTGTAAGCGTTCCCTTAAGACGTGAAGGAATGAGTCGTAATAAAGCCTTTTTTTATGGACAATTAAGTGGTTTAGTTGAGCCTATCGCTGGTATTATAGGCGCTCTACTTGTTCTTAAAGTTAGAATTATTCTCCCTTTTTTCTTAGCATTCGCTGCTGGTGCCATGATTTACGTTGTTGCTGAAGAACTAATACCAGAATGCCAAACTAATAAAAATAAAGGTCTAATATCAATGTTTACTTTAATTGGCTTTGTTATTATGATGGTTCTTGATGTTCTATTAGGATAAAAAAAGATATTCACTACTGAATATTCTTTTTCTTTAATGCCTTTTCTAAATTTCTTGTATAGTTAGTACTATTTACATAATTATCTCTTAAATATAATAAATTTTCTAAAGCTGTTTTAGGATCTTGCATATAAATAATAAAGTTGTCAACATCTTGATTTTTTAACATTTTCTTTAATATTTTTATTTCCCTTTGTCTTATACTTTCTCGATTTACATTTAACAACTTAGCAACTTCAGCACGTGTATAACACCTATCACTATTAAAACCATATCTAAGTTGTAAAATTTTTAATTCTATTTCATCAAAATGACAACTTTCAATAAAACGTTTTAACGCTTCTTTTAAATCTTCTTTTACAATGATTTCTTCTAAATCATATTCATCATCTTCAATGACATCACCAAAGGTAATATCGGCATCTTCATTTAATAATTTATCTAAACTTAAAGCATCATTAAAATAGGATTTAAATTTTTTTAATTCGTTAACATCAATATTCATAGCTTCTGCTACTTCTTCATCACTGGGTTCTCTTTTTAATTTCCAAAACAAGTAATCTTTAGTATTAATATATTTTTTCATTTTCTCTACTAAATAAACAGGAAGCGTTATCATTCTTTCTTTATTATCTATTGCTCTTGATATACTTTGATAAATCCAAGCCGTTGCATATGATGAAAACTTATTTCCTAAATCCTCATCATATAAGTTAATTGCTCTCATTAATCCTAAACAACCTTCTTGAATTAAATCCTCATATGTCATTCTAAAAGTATTAAACATTTTAGCTACTCTTTTTACTAATGGCATATTACATTGAATAAAATATTCTAAAGCAACTTTATCCCCTTTTTTTATTCTTTTAATCAAAATAATTTCTTCTTCATGACTTAATATATGTATTTCATTAATATTATCTATATCAACAATTATTTCATTTAAAATACAATATGTCCTTAGTAAAAATAATAATGTATAACAAGATGAAATATTATCTAATTTATTTTCTTTAATACTATCTTCAAAAGAATAATAAAGTAAATCAAAAGCTTCTAATAAACAATCATTTTCTCTAAATAATTTAACAGCTAATGACGTATCTAATTTTATATTATTCTTTAATAAAAACTCCTCTATTTTGTTGGTACCAATTATTACATCTTGATAATTAGTAATATTTTTAAAAAGACAATTGATATAGTTACATAATTCATTAATCATTTTATTTCCCCCTTTTGTTACTGTCTTCAATATCTTATTTTAATTCTTTTACATTACCTGAAATATTAATTATTTTATCTAAATAATCATTAAAGGTATCTCTATATAAATACAAGACTTTCTTAGTTATTTCTGATACTTCTTCACAAGAAATACCTAAAAAATTGGCTATAGCTTCAATACTATAATATTTTCCATCTATATAACCTAATCTTAAAGAGATAATTACCGCATCTTTTACAGATAATGCTTTTGTCATTTGTTCAAAAGTCGGTGTTCTAAGTACCTCTAATAACTCCATATATGCCTCTTTAGTTATTTTACTACTATCTTCTTCTTTTTTATTAACAACTATACTCTTTTTTTCATAAGCAGTATTAGGAATTACTTCTTTTGTTTCTTGTTTTTTATCAATAAAATCAATATTATTCTTTGAAGCTAACATTAATTTCATTTTAGGTACTAAATAACTGTAAAATCTATTTTTTTCATAATATGGAATTAAATTAGATGTAGGATTATTTAAATCATCACCATATCTCTTTTTTAATAATTTTTTATCATCATCAGTTAAGTTTTCAATCATTTCATCAATTTGTTGCTTAGTATAACCTTTTAATAATTCATAAATAGATTGCATTTTTCTCATATTTTCTTTCTCCTTTTCGCTCTTAATTTGTTCTGGTAATTTTGAAGAATCATGTGGTTTTCCAATAAGACCTTCTATTTTTTCAATAGCCTTCGCTGGATAATCTAAATATACAGCAAAATTTTCAATATTTTTTGTTTTTCTTAATTTTAGTAATCCTTGTGCTTCAATTTGTCTTACTCTTTCACGAGATAACCCAATTATTTGACCTATCTCATTCAATATCAATGGTCTTCTACCATCAAATCCAAATCGTAATAATAATACTGTTTTTTCATTATTTGTTAAGTTCGCTTCATCAAACAATTTTTTTATTTCTTCATTTAAAATATTATTCATTACTTTATCATCAGGTGTTTTATCAGAAACTGGTATAAAATCCTCCAGTTCGCTTTCTTCATCTTCTCCTACTAACATATTTATACTTACAGTACCAAGCTGTAATTCATATAATTGTTGCACTTTTTCTAAAGATAAATTCATTTCCTCAGCAATTTCTTCAAGTTTGGGTTCACGATTGAGTTTTTTTGACAAATCAAGCGCAACTTTTTTATAAAATTTAATTTTTTTAATCATATGTACAGGTATCCTTATTGACTTTGTTTGATAGGCAATCGCACGAGTAATCGCTTGTCTTATCCACCATGTAGCATAGGTAGAAAAATGATACCCCTTATCCGCATCAAAATAATAAGTTGCCTTCATAAGCCCCATATTACCTTCTTGTATTAAATCCTCATATGACAATCCTCTATCTAAATACTTTTTAACTATACTCATAACTAATCTTAAATTGCTCTTAACTAATTTTTCTCTTGCTTCTTCATCGCCACTAGCAATTTTTTTGGCAAGTATCACTTCTTCTTCTCTTGATAAAAGCACGATTTGTCCCATATCTTTAAAATATGTTTTAATGCCTTTAGAATAATTAATTTCGTCATTATCTTCAAAATCAATAGTATCAAAATTATTTCTAATCTCTATATTATTTATTGAACAATATATTTCAAGAAAAGTTAATAAACAATTACTATCAAATATCTCATCTATTTTTCCAGTAATAATACTTTCTTTATAATCTTCAAATAATAAACTAATCATTTTTGAAAGATAATTATTATTTTTTAACAATTTTTCCATTACATCAGAATTAGGTATAAAATCTATTTTTTCTAATAAAGTATCTAATTTCTTAATATTTTTTATTGCATCATAAGAACTCTTTACATTATTTAAATTAGCATTAATATAATTATTTAATATTTCAAATGTATTATCATTAATCATTTCCCTCAATTTAATTAATAATGCCAAAGAAATTTTTTTCTTGATATAAACTAAATAGTTTACCTTACCATCATATTCTATTTTAGACTTGCTTATTTCTTGATTAACTAAAGCATCATATTCTTTTCTTGTCAATGAAAGATATCGATATTTTTCAAAAATACTATTAACTTCTGGTAATATTATTTTATAAATAGATTCATTATCCATTTTTTTAATATCATTTAACGATAATTTCATTGTCCACCCCATTTCCATTGTTTATTATATTGTTTTCTTTATTATATAGCATATATTTCATTTTTTTTAATAAACGAAAAAAACTATTTTTAACACTTTTTTTAAGTATAATATATGTTGGACTTACATAGTCATTTCCATATTTATAACTTATTATCTCTTTTTCTCTTTCAGAAAGTTCACTAATAACTTCATCTATTTGTTCTTTAGAATATTCTTTAAAATGTTCATAAATACTTTTATACGCATCACTTCGTATTTTTCTTTTTCTTACAAATATTTTATCAGATATATCATTTACTATTACTTCCTTTTGAGTTTCTCTTTCAATTATTTCTTCTTCAATTAGTTTTTCTTTTATCCTAAATAAAGCTGCTATTAATATGTTCGAAACATATGATTGAGACACCAATAATATCTTAGAAATATCCTCTTGTTTATAAATTTTTCCATTAAAGCCAAAAGACATTTCAATAATTTTTCTATCTCTTTCTGAAAGATTATTTACTATTTCTCTAATAATTCTATTTATTTCTTTTCTTTCAATTTCACTAGCAATATCTTTTTTATCACAAATAGTATCACTTAATTTTATCTTTCCATCTCTATTAGAAAAAAGAACCCGATCCAAACTATCAACTTTATAATACTTGTTATTATCACGACAAAAATTAGCTATTTCATTAAAAACACATCTATATGCATACGTTAAAAATTTAATATTCTTATTTAAATCATAAGTGTTAATGGCTTTTCTTAAACCCATACATCCAATAGAAAATAAATCTCTTTTTTCATATTGAGTATTATTAAAATATTTATTAATAACATAAATTATTATACGTAAATTATGTATTTGTAAATTCCCTTTAGCATCATCACTACCATTAATACTTGCTTCTAATAACCTTCTTTGTTCATCATCATCTAAAACTTCTGGCAAATCTCCATATCTCCATAAAAATAAATATCACTACTCACAATAATCCCCCATAACCCATTAATTCAAGTTTTATATTATATTATATTTTAAAGTAAAATGCAAATTTGCTATTAAAAAAATAGTAAGATAAACTTACTATTCACTACGTAAAGCCTCAACCGGATCTTTTTTACTAGCACTTCTTGCTGGAATTAATCCACCAATTAAAGTTAAAAAGACACTTAATATTACTAAAACAAGAGCATTATTCCATTTTAACATCGCACTTAAAGGAATATTACCGGTAAAGTGATGTATAACGGCATTGATAATTGGTATAAAACTATATGATATACCAATACCAAATAATCCTGATAATAATCCTATAATAAATGTTTCAGCATTAAAAATAGATGATATATTCTTTTTAGAAGCTCCAATGCTTCTTAGTATACCAATTTCTTTTGTTCTCTCAAATACAGAAATATAAGTAATAATTCCAATCATAATACTAGAAACAACTAAAGATATTGATACAAAACCAATTAATACATAACTAACGGCATTAACAATCGTTTTAACAGAATCCATAAGAATTCCTGTTGTATCCGAGAAATTAAGTTTCTTATCTTCTTCTACTTTTTCATTATATTTATCAAGAAAATCAAGAAAATGTTCTTTACCATCAAAACTATTAAAATAAAATGACATATATGTTGGTTCATCAAAATCTTGATATCCAAAATTAATTAAATTAGTCTTTGCACTAGATTCTTTATTACTTAACATTGATGTAACAACTCTTGTTATTTCTTCTTCAGAATATTTCAACTGAAAAGCATCACTTATTTTACTTGCATCAACGGAGAAAGCATTAGCAAAAGATTTGGTAATATTACCAGTTAAATCCCCTACTTTACTAAGTATTTCTTTATTCATTTTTGCTTCGGTCATTCTTCTTGCCATTTGTTTAAATGTCTCATCAATAATTACATTATTACTATAACTATCGACCATCATTTTCATCATATCTTTATTAACTAATACGCTATTATCTTCTGTTTCCTGAGGAACCATTTTATTGTAGTTTTCAACATACATATTTAGAAAACCACTTAATAAACCACTATATGTTTGTTTAAAAATATCTTTAGGAATAACAAACTCTTTTTCTAATTCACTAACTACTTTTTCACCATTTTCATTATTAATAATACTAGTTACTATATCACTAACTTCATTAGAAGATATCTTATCAGCAAGATTATTTATTAAATCTAATAAAAGTGTACTAAAACCATTTTTTATAGCATCATAAGCCGGATCAATATTAGCGGTAATAGAATTAGTAATATCTTTCATATAATTCATTGTTTGGTTTTCTAAATCTTTTTGATTTATTTTAACATTAAAAGCACTTTCTATTTTTTTGTTATCAACTGTTACTAAATCTTTAAAATCTAAATTTAAACCTTTACCTTCATCCTCAAATTTCTTTCCCGAAATAACATCAACTTTAGTATCACGAAGTTGTTTTTTAACAATATCTTTATCTTTAGCATAATTAATAATATATTTAGTTAAATCACTACGATAACTTACTCCAGGAGATAAAGCCATTGATGTTGTACCTTCTTTAGCGGTTACAATACCGACAATTTTTAAATCAATGGCATTATCATAAATATTTTTCATAAATTTTTCATCTTCAGACATATCCTCATAGATATCATATTTACTATTATATTTATATAAATCTGTTGGCATAATTAATTTTAATTCTTTATTTAATAAATCATCATAAGTAAGTACTAATGGTTCATTATTAACATTTACATTTTCACCAGACATTATTTTATTAATCATCGTTGATAATTCTTTTGTATCACGAAATCCTAATGAATAAACAAGTAAATCGGATATACTATTAGCATCTGATAAAACAATAAGTAATTCATTATATTTTTCCGGAAAACGTCCTTTTAATACTTCGTATGATTCTTTTAACATATCTTGATTATCAACCATTTCACGAAATACTGAAGAGAATGATGATAAATTACTCATCATATTACCACTAAACATTGATGAATACATATCACTTGGATTAATTTTGGCAATTTTATTAGTACCATCAATTGTATAAATAAGAGGTTCTACACTATAAGAATTTTTAACATTCGCTAAATCTTTATCTACTTCATTATAATTATTTTCCAAATAACCTTTAAAACTTTTCAAATCATTAGTACTAATATTTTTTAACATCGATGTAATATATTGTTGTTCATAAACTTTATCATCATTAGTTTTTTCATTTTCTTTTGTTGTCATTGCAAGAAGAGTTCCTGTTATATCCGTTGATTCTTGCATAATGTTAAGAGGATATGAAGTTAATGTATCTTCTTGTATTTTATCAACATAATTTTGAAAGCCATTCGATAAAGCTAATATCAAAGCAATACCAATAATTCCTATACTTCCTGCAAAAGCAACAAGAACAGTTCTTCCCTTTTTTGTCATTAAATTGTTAAATGATAATGATAACGCTGTTATTAAAGACATATTGGTTTTCTTTGTTTTTTCTTTTATTTCTTCATTATTATCACTAGTATCTACTCTACCATCATATGGATTAGTATCACTGGTTATTTTACCATCTTTAAGGGTAATAATACGTGTTGAATATTCTTTAGCAAGTTCTGGATTATGAGTTACCATAATAACTAATTTCTTTTTAGCAATTTCCTTTAATAAATCCATTATTTGTACACTAGTATTAGAATCCAAAGCTCCCGTTGGTTCATCTGCTAATAAGATATCTGGATCATTTACAAGGGCTCTTGCAATAGCCACTCTTTGCATTTGTCCTCCGGATAACTGATTAGGTCTTTTATTAATATGTTTTTCAAGACCAACATCACGTAAGGCTTTTTTTGCTCTTGCTATACTTTCTTTTTTACTAATACCGGATAATGTTAAGGCTAACATAACATTCGAAAGAATACTTTGATGACTTATTAAATTATAACTTTGAAAGACAAAACCAATACGATGATTACGATAACTATCCCAATCACTATCTTTGTATTTTTTAGTACTTATTTCATTTATTATTAAATCTCCTGATGTATAATGATCTAATCCTCCAATAATATTTAAAAAAGTTGTCTTTCCACTACCAGATGGCCCTAAAATAGATGCAAACTCACATTCACGAAAGTTTACACTAACATCATCTAAGGCTTTTTGCTTAAAACCATCCGTTTCATATATTTTAGTTATTTTTCTAATTTCTAACATAATATCACCTTTTTCATCATATGCAATTACTTGACCAATAAATCAAATTTCGTATGCTATATTATACAATATTTTTCTAATAATTACTATGTATTTTATGTGAAATCATTAATTTAAAATCAATTAATTACAATCCAACTCTTTTAATTCTTTTTTTATCCAAGTCATTATCAAAGTTACACAAAAATCTATTTCATGATTTGTTAATAATCTATCTTTTTCTATTTTATACCATTTATTAAGACATCCACGACAACATGTTGCTGTAGCATGCTGCGCAATAAAAACAGGATGTCCCTTCATTGGTGTTTGAGCTCCATCTCGTACTTTACTAACATCACTTAATCTATTTTGAATAAAGTAATAGGCATCTTCCTCTATTTTATCAAGACCTTTTTTCTTTATATAATCTATCATATACTTTCTTAAATGAAAACTAGAACGAAATTTGGATAATGACAAAGAATACAATTTATCATCAATAACACTCATATTACTTAAATACTCTTTTCTCTATTATTAAATAAAACTTTAATATTATTGTAAATAACATCAATTGTTTCATCTAATAAATCATCTAATTCTTTTTCATTATATATCTTATAATCACCTTTATAAAAAGGAGTATTATTTAAATAATTAATAACATTTACTAAATCATTTTCACATAAAGCCACTTCTTCAATGGTAATTCTTTTAGTTATTGAGGAAATATTATTAATATCTAAAGTATTATTAATGAACTTATTATCTAATACTTTAAAATCATGTTGTTTAAAAATTCTTAATGTATCTTTTTCTATATAATTTAATTTTCTTTGCTCAACCATTTCATAAAAGTTTTTATTAAATAAATAATCTGTATATAAATGAACATAATATCCTAAATACATTGGTTCTAATATTTTATCTTGATATTTATTAAAAAAGGCTAAATGATGACGAAAATCTTCTCCACTATCAAAATGTGTTATTGAATGCCCTACTCTTTTTTTAATATCTTTTACTATATATGTATTATTTATATCTGGAAGGAGATTCCCTAATAAAAATTCTTGATATTCATCATTCTTATAATTTAAATATTTATTTAGTCTTTTCCCAACTTCTAAATGTATTTTCCAATTTGGCATAATCTCCCTCATTTCATATATTATTATAAATGATTTTTTACTAAATAGAAAGTCATAAATAAACATTTAAATTATTTATATAATAAAGACATTATAAAATTACAATAAAAAGTTATTAAAAATAGTTGACTTAATAATAAATTATTACTATAATAATCTTGCATATTTTTATTGACAGCCCAATTTATATGTATTTTAATGTGTTTTTTAAGTTTAGAAGTAACTTTGGCTATCAAGTGAACCTATTAAAAAGAACTCCCTAAGATATGTATAAGTGTCAATTATATGTAATAATTGAAGAAGGAGGATAAATATGGCAAGATATACAGGACCTAGTCATAAAAAAAGTCGTACTGTTGGATTCTCAACATTAGAAAATGGTAAAGACTTAGCAAGACGTCCTTATAGACCTGGACAACATGGAAAAGATAGAAGAAGTAAATCTTCTGATTATGGAACACAGTTAACAGAAAAACAAAAAGTTAAATTCATGTATGGTCTAAATGAAAGACAATTTAAGAAAACATTTGTTGAAGCTGGTAAAATGTCTGGTATTCATGGTGAAAATTTCTTAAAATTACTTGAAAGTCGTCTTGATAACTTAGTATATCGTATGGGATTTGCAAACACAAGACGTGGAGCAAGACAACTTGTTAATCATGGACATATTGCTGTTGATGGTAAAAAAGTTGATATTCCATCATTTAGAGTTAAAGTTGGTTCAACAATTTCTCTAAAAGATAATACTAAAGAATTAAAATCAGTAAAAGAAGCTCTTGAAAATGTTACAAAAAGAGTTGAATATCTAGATTTTGATAGTGCAAAAAATTGTGCTAAATATGTAAGACTACCTGAAAGAAATGAATTAAATGCTGATATTAACGAAGCATTAATCGTTGAATTCTATAATAGATAGTTTATTAACCATTTAGAGTAAAATCTAAATGGTTTTTTTGTATTATAAAACACCAACTCATTACCTACAAGTTAGTGTTTTTTTATATTTACTTCTATTACTTCTCATACTACTACACAATAATTTCATCGTTTACAACAGAAACGTTAGTGGCTTGATATCCTTTAGATGTATCTAAAAGAGTAAACTCTACACATTGTCCTTCAGACAAACTCTTATACCCATCTTGGTTTATTGCAGAATAATGAACAAAGATATCTTCCTTTTCGGGATATTCAATGAATCCATATCCTTTTTCATTATTAAACCACTTAACTTTACCTCTAATCATAAAACTATTTTCTCCTTTTCTTTCTTTTTTATTTCTTAGAGCTACCTATTTATTGTGCACACGCACTATATAATGTTATCAAAATTTAATATGAAATGCAATATTTTTTTTCATAAAAGACATTTGCTTGACAAAAAAACTTACTAACAAAATAGTAAGTTTAATATCCTATACTTTTAAATATTTTCTAACAGCAGAAGCGGATCCTAACATACCAACAATTCCACCAATTAAAACAATAAATATAGAAATTTTAAATACAATTTCTGATGGTTTAAGTAATGTTATAACATCACTTATTAATTTACCACCTAAAATATCATATACCCAATAATATCCATACACAACACATATTACAGGAATAATCGCTCCAATGATTCCAATAAACATTCCTTCAAAAACAAACGGAAGTTTAATAGAAACATTAGAAGCGCCAACAAGTCGCATAATTGAAATTTCTCTTTTTCTTGAGAAAATCGTTAATTTAATAGTATTAATTATCAAAAAGATTGTTACAAGTACCAAGGCAATAACCGCTACAAAAGAAAATTTTTCAATACCATTAAAGGCAAGTAATAATTGTTCAACCATTCCTTCACCATATTTAGCGGAAGAAACCTTTGATAAATTCTTAATAGCGGTCGCTGTTTCTCCTATTCTATTTGAATCAATTACTTTAACAATATAAATGTTTTGTAAAGGATTTTCTTCATCATCCCAGTTTTCCATGATATTTTCAAAAGTATCATTACTTTCCATCATTTCTTTTTTTATTTCAGCCTTACTTTTGTATTTAACATAATCTTTATCAACATTATCAATACCCTTTATTTGCGTTTCTAAAGAAGTAATATCAAAATTATCAGCATCATTACTTACAAAAACAAATATTGACAAATCTTTTTTTAATTTTTTTGTTGAATCTTCAACATTATATGTAATTATTAATGCCACTCCTACAATTATCAAAGTAATCATAACACAAGTAATTGATGCAAGAGATAGCGAGAAGTTTCTTCCAACACTTTTTAAAGAATCTCGAAGACTTCTTCCAATAACTCTAAAGAACTTCATCTACATAATCTCCCTTCTTATAATCCTTAAACAAGTGTCCTTCTCTTAATGCAATAACATGCTTTTGCATTTTATTAACGATATCTTTATCATGTGTTACCATTAATACCGTTGTTCCTTCTTTTTCATTAATATCTGCAAGTAATTGAACAATTTCTAAACTCATCACCGGATCAAGGTTACCTGTTGGTTCATCACAAATTAAAACTCTTGGTTCATTAACAATAGCTCGCGCTATCGCTACTCTTTGTTGTTCACCACCAGATAGGTTTTCTGGATAATCTCTTATTCTTCCTTTTAACCCTACTAGTTCTAATGACTTTAATACCTTAGGTTTTATATTACTTTTCTTTTCACCAATAGCCTCAAGTGCAAAAGCAACATTTTCATAAACAGTTAATTTAGGTAACAAACGATAATCTTGGAAAACAATTCCTAATTTTCTTCTTAATTTATATACACTTCGATTACGTAATTTCTCTACTCTTATTCCACCAAGCAAAATAGTTCCTTTAGATGGTTTTTCTTCACGATATAATAATTTAATAAGCGTACTTTTTCCACTACCAGAGCCTCCAATAATAAAGACAAAGTCCCCTTTTTCAATATCGAGATTTAAATCATATAAAGCAGTTACACCATTTTTATATTGTTTAGTGACATTTTTAAATTCAATCAATCCCATGCATTCCACCTTACTTTCTATTTGATTATATCATAGAATACAAGTAAATTACAATGTTATTTGTTATTTTTTTGAAGAACAATCTGTATTTATATTATCAACTTAAAAAAATTAAAAGAAAAAAGATTAAAAGAGAAAAATCTAAACTTGCAATTTTAGATCCTTCTCTTATCATAATCCTTATTATTTATAGAACTTAATAATCAACAGGGAGAGTAATTAGGATACATCAGGTGCTTTTGCAGTCAATTTTAGTTATGCACATTTTAATGTACAATAAAAGAATAAAGTTTTTTTATCTTTATTCCTCTATACATGCTTTTAACAACATTATTATATTATCAAAATCATCGCTCTTGCACTTTTCCACAAATTTTAAGTCCCTACTTTCATAATCAATACTTCGTATGTGTTCACATAAAACAGATCCATGAATTTTTTTTGTGTTTTTTAATAAATAATGTGTTGGAAATTCTTTTTCATTAGATGTGATAGGACAAACTATTGCCATTTTAGTATTTTTATTAAAAACATTATTGCTAATAACAATACAAGGTCTTTTTCCAGCTTGTTCATGACCTTTAGTGGGATTAAAATCTAAAAAGGCAATATCGCCTTGTTTAGGAATATATTTTTCTACCATATTTCTCTACCTTGTGCATCATCCCAAGAAAAATCTTTCGCTAAATTCTCACCATGATATTCTTTAAATTTTTCAGCAAGTGAAATTTTAGATTTAACCTGTTTAGAAATTACAATTTTATCTTCAATTTGTTCTAAATTAATTGCATCATTTGTTTTCAAATTTAATGATTTTAATATACTACTTGGTATTCTAATTCCATCTGAATTTCCCCATTTTTGTAATCTTGCTTCCACATTATCATCTCCATTTATTTATAGTATATACAATGTTTATACTTTTGTCAACTATTTTTCACTATTATACTATTATTATATGCAATAATATTATCATTATTAATTTAAAATCCAATAATGTGAGTAACTAGGAAACAATAGCATTTTACATGTTCTTTTAAATATGATTATAATTATTCACATGTTATATTTATTACTAACAAATACATTATTGTTAATGTATTCCTATTCAATATTGAATAGGAATTTCCACAAAAATACGCATGTGTATTTTTGAAAATATCAATACCAATTAATTGGTATTGATAGCATTATCTATAGTAACAATGGGTGTGTAAAAAAATTAAAGCATCCAGTTTACTCATATTATTGGATTCTAAAAGAAAAATGAAGTTTTATATATCTAAAACTTCACTATGAGATCCTGTTTGTACTAGAAATAAAATTAATTCGTTTT
>CADCJQ010000001.1 GCA_902801795.1 uncultured Erysipelotrichaceae bacterium | reverse complement strand
TTAATCCCACTACACTTATTAATAATATAGCAATTCCTATTATACTATACATTACTTGTTTATTATTATTTTTCATATTTTCTTCCTTTCATTCTAAATCTATTTTATGATTAAGAATTACTTATCAACTATCATGATTTATACTTTACTCATTGTACATTGAAATCCCATTGATGTGTAATACTTTTGTTGTTCTTCTGGTAATTTTGTATAATTACGTAATTTTTCATTAATCATTTCTACTGAACTTAATAAAATATGAAATGTAGTAGTATCACTATCTTCACTATAATTAACCATTGAACTACTTCTTATATCATAAATAATAGAATTATCAAAGTTATTAGTAGTTTCCAAATTTTCTGAATTTCCGGTATTTTCATTTTCAAGTGTATAATTTCCTTTGACAATATAGCGAAAATCGTAAGGTGTATCGTTAAAATAGGTTGTATTAATAGTATCTTCTCCTTTTTGACAATTCACAATCGTTACAACATCTTTTTTTTCAACTTTTTCTTTAAATAAGTCATTAGCAAACCAACGTAATCCTGGTGGTAATAGTAATAATCCAATTAATATAATTAATAATACTCCCAATAAAAATTTTTTCATACAATCCCTCTTTCTTTTAATTTATTTTTGTTTATAAATAATAGTTGCTCCTAAATTCAAATGATATTCCTCGTTATCATTGGAATTTTCATCATATGAAACTGTAATTCTAAATACTTGTTTATCACCACTTTTTATAATAGAGCCATCAACTTCATCTGTATGAACAATTGATGAATCAATTGGCATAATAGAATAAGTTATATTTTCTCCTAAACTAGATGATAAACCGGATAATGCTAATGCATATAGTTCTCCCTTTAAAGTACTGGTATTCTCGACAGTAACATCAAAACTTATTTTATCTCCTGGATGAAATAAAATAACATTAAAATTAAGAGTTGTTCCAATAGTTGATACTTCATGAAGAAGTTCAGCATTACCTATTTTTTCAATTTCTCCTATTTCAACAATATTTATTCCCCATTTATCTCCTGATACAATATTTTGACCAGTATATCCAGGATTCATATATGCATAAGATGTACTTACTTTCCATATAAGTATCATTACTATAATAAAAATAAATCCTAAAACTATATATCTTTTTGAAACACTATTCTTCATAAAATCCTCACTATATTAATTATTACATAAATAACTTATTTTTTCAATAATTTTTTCATAATATTACATAGGTGATAAAATGTTCTATTTAAAATTATTTATTATATATTCTATTTTAGGCTTTCTTTTTGAAAGTTTTATTTATAAATATAATAATATTAATAAACATAGTGGTGTCTTAACAGGGCCTTATACTCTTGTTTACGGTCTTGGTGGAACATTATGTTATTTTCTTAACAACTATTTATCTTATATTAAATCACCATTATTAAACATCATAATTTCATATACTACTTTTACGATTATTTGTACCTTAATGGAGTTAATAATAGGTTATTTAATACATTTTCTTTATAAAATAGATGGTTGGAATTATACTTATAAAAAATATCATTTAGGGAAATATATTACTCTAGATTATGCATTTATTTGGGGATTAATGGCTATTATTTTAGTTAAGATACTTAATAACTATATTTATAATCAAACTTTATTAATATCCAATAGATTTACAACAATTACTTTAGTTATTATAGTTTTAGATATTTTATACACATATAAAAAGACATAGATTTTTTCTATATCTTTCTAGTTATTCTTTAGTTAAATAATCCTCATTTACTTCTTTATCTATTTCTTCTAATACATCTTTCGTTTCTTTATTTTCTTCTTCAATTAAATCATATTCATCTAGTTTATCATCAACTTCTACTTTTACTTTAACATCGCCTACTAATTCAATACCTAATTCTAAATCAACTTGATAATTAATTATATCACCATCAATTTTTACATCAACACATTTTGGATCTGTTAGGCTTCTTACAATAATACTCATATTATCATAATCATTATTTATTTCTTTCATTTTAACCGTTTCAACATAAGTATGTGATTTTTTTACAACATCTGTTTTTGTATCATTATCATAAGAATACCAAATGTTTATATCATAACTACCATTAATAATAATTTGATTATTTTGTTTTACACCACTAAATTGATGATTAATAACCCAACAACCTAAAACAGTTGATGGATGATTTTTTACTTCTAAATTATCATTTTGGGAAAAGACCTTTCTTCCTTTACTAATAACGGCCTTTGAGATAATTTCACGATAATTAGCCATAGCATTCCTCCTCATTTTAATTTATGCATAATATTTTTTTTGAACACTATTTTATGAAAAGAGATAAGATTTTTCTTCTTATCTCTATTTAATACTTAATATCTCACGTACTTCTTTATCACTATATGCTATTTGTAAACTATCTCCTACTTTAACAAATGGAAGTTTATTACTATTAACTTTAATACTTGCACGATATTTATTATTATTTTCATCAACAATATAATAATAAGTATTACCATCAATTATAACATTATATATTTCTCGAACTAAAATATTAGTATCCATTCCTTTTCTTATAATACCATTATTATTTAAATAATTATAAGCGGCATTCGAAATACCTCCTGTGGCATCTGATACAACAACTTTTTGATAATCAGATACATCAACAAAAGCATACATTTTAACAAGACCTGCATCATCTTTTAGACTAATAACGTAAGTAGGACGTCCTGATAAATTAATAAGAATTGGAAATGATGATGTATAATTCATTTGTTGAACTTGTCCTTTAGCACTATCCATTGCACTATATTCTTCTGCTCCTGGACAATCAAAATACTTTGTTTCTTTCGTTCTTAAATTAGTAAGAATAAATCCTAAATTACTTTCATCTGATACAATACTTGTAATTCCAGTATACATATAAATATCATCATTCATCGCGATATAATTATAGCCATCAGTTGTCATTTTCATACCTTTTTGTCCAAAAATAGTATTCCAAAAACCATTAACATAATGTCCCCAATCATCTACTTGAGAAATAATTAAATCTGGTGAATACACATGATCTACCCAATTTGGAACTTCTTTAACATCATATTTCGTACTTTCTCCAGTTATCGCATTTAAAATAATTACGGCTCCAATGTCTTCTCTTTGACCAACACCACTATAAGAAAGAACGGGCATAATCCAATATGGTGTTCCATTATTATCTATTTCAAAACTTAATTCACCAAAAATATCAAAAGGATAACGAAATCTTAGTTTTCTGTATACATTTTCAAAAAACATCGCATTTTCGGAATAATGCATTCCTTCATTAAGTTTAACAAGTTTAGCTTCTCCTGTTACCGAATTAACTGTTACATAACCTGGTATTCCTTCTTTACGATTCGTAAAATACTTAATCCAATCAGAATAATCAAGGGGTGTTACACGAAGAATCTCATCATTATAGTTAATTTGGGTATACATATAACTAACATCAAATTGACTAACAAGTTCTCCCATTCCTCCCATAACACGATCTCCTAGTTTTGAACTAGAATCACGATCAACTATTGCTAAAGTATTAAAATCTACTTCATCAATTTCATCAGTAAAACTAGCATTACTAATATCTATACGATGAGCATATTTACTTGCTCTAAAGAATGGTCCATTAAAGAAATTAATAATCATAATTCCTAAAATAATAACAACTGGTGCAATAAAAGGAAGATAATTATTTTTATTTCGTAAATCAAATTCCTTATTTCTGATATTAAAGATTCCTGTACTAAAATTAATAATTCCAAAAATACTAAGTAAGAAAATAGCATATACCCAAAAACCAAAACTATGAATATTAATTGGTGGTAAAAATACATAATATAAAATAAATCCTATAATAAATGTTACTAAAACACTTAACAATAATCTCTTACTTTTTTTCATAAACATATCTCCTTATAATCCATAAAAATTATATAACATATTTTCCAAATAGTAAAGAAAAAACCTCTTCATTTAAAATGAATAAGGTATTTATTTCTTTTTCACTAATTCACTATCATTAGATTTTTTATTTATAAATGTATTTATTGCATAACGAAGATATTCTTCTGAAATACCTTGTTCATATAAATAACTTATATTATCTTCTAATGCTTTTAAACCTTCATCAATATTATTTCTGTTTTCTTTATTTTTATTATTTAATACATCATTATAATCAATACTATTATTTACTAATTTATCTTTATAATTAGTTACATTACTACATCCATATATAGCATTTTTACCTATTTTATATTCACGTATTAATAAACATTCACCACTATATTCAATAACATATGAAGTTATACTACCATCACATATTGGTAATATATGATTTTCTTTAGCATATAATTCAACTTTCTTAAATAATTGTGAAAGAAATTCAACTTTTTTATCACTAGTTGTTAATAAAGGATTATCATTAATATCACATTTTTTAGTAACATTAACCAACCAATCTAAATAATCACTATCTAATATTTCTTTTTCCATAAAATACCTCGATTTAATATATTATTACAATTAACATTTTTTATCAACATAATTGACATTAATTTAACTTATCTTGAAAATAATGATTAATACTATTTTCAATAATAGCATAAGTATTATTTAATTCACTTAATGTATTATTATATTCACGATATAATGGATGATTATTAAGTTCATCCATTACTTTATTTAATTCTTCTTTTGAAGTTAAATGATGAACAACATCTTTTTGTAAAACTTTAACTTTATTTATTAACTTTACTAATTCATCATTCTTTTCAATTTCTCTTTGTAAAGTAAGATATTTTTGATAAACTGAACTATCTTCTATTAAATTAATTATTTCATCAATTTTATTTAATATTTCTTTATTCAACTAACTCACCATCTAAAGAAAAACTTTTTGCATCAAGTATTTTAACTTTAACAATTTTACCAATTAATTCTTCATTACCTTTGAAATTAACCATTTTATTAGTTTCCGTATATCCCCACATCATACCTTCTTTAGTACTAACACCTTCGGTTAATACTAAATATTCTTTATTTAACATTTTCTTATTACTTTCTAAAGAATAGTTATTAATTAATTCATTAAGTTTATATAATCTATTTTCTTTAACTTCAAGAGTAGTTGGATCATTTTCATATAATTTAGCAGCTGGTGTTCCAACACGTGGTGAATAAATAAAGGTAAATGCACTATCATATTTACAGTAATTAACCATATCTAATGTTTCATTAAAGTCATCATCTGTTTCACCGGGGAATCCAACAATAATATCTGTTGTGATACTAATACCTTCAATTTCTTTTAATTTATCAAATAATTGTTTATAATCACTACTTGTATAACGTCTTCCCATTAATTTTAAGATACGATCACTTCCTGATTGTAATGGTAAATGAACATATGGCATAATATTATCATACTTTTTAATAACTTCAATCATTCTATCGGTAAAATCCCATGGATGTGATGTAATAAAACGAACTCTTGGAATACCTGTTTCGGATACTTTAATAAGCAAATCTGCTAAATCATATCCTAAATTTAAATCTTTTCCATAAGCATTAACATTTTGTCCTAATAAAGTTACTTCTTGATAACCATCATTTTTTAATTTTATTACTTCATCAAGAATATCTTCCATTTTTCGACTTCTTTGTTTTCCTCTTGTATATGGTACAATACAATAAGTACAGAATTTATCACAACCATAAATAATATTAACATATGCTTTAAACTTACTTACTCTTGTTACCGGAAGTCCTTCAACTAAATCTCCTTCTTCACTTTTAACACAAATATTAGTTTTATTACTATTAACACATTCATAAATTAATCTTGGTAAATCATATAAATTATGTGTTCCAAAAACAAAATTAACATGTTTATGCTTTTTTAATATTTCACGAACAACAACTTCTTCTTGGGCCATACATCCACATAAAGCAACTATTTTTTCAGGATGTTTTTCTTTTAAATGTTTAAGTCTTCCTAACATGCCAAAAGCTTTGTTATGAGCATTTTCTCTTATGGAACAAGTATTAAGAATAATTATATCTGCCTTTTCCATATCAGGATTTTTTTTAAATCCAATACTTTCTAATAACCCTTCAATATTTTCACTATCATGTTCATTCATCTGACAACCATATGTTTTTACATAAAAAGTTTTATTTTCACCAATATTTTGATATTGTTCATTTAATTGATAATTTATTTTTTTTACTTCATTTGATGTTCTTTTTCTTGCTAAAACTAAATTAGGTAATTCCATCTTATCCCTCACTTCGTGATATAGTATATCATTTTCTTGAAATTTAGTAAATTTTTTTCTTCAACATTCACATATTTTTCATAAATAACATTATACAAAAAACCTGTTTCTTTGATTCAGAAACAAGGTTTTATTATATTTAATTATCACAAAGTAATGCTTCACTACAAGAATTTCGACAATATGGACTAATTTCTCCATTAATTTTACAACCAGTCGAATATCCTGGTTTAGGTGTAACACAATTTCTTACTGGTAAACCATCATTGGGAGACCATGATTTATCGTTTCCTGTTTTAAATGTTATACCATTTTGATCGTTATTAGATATTTGTGCGGTACCTTTTGCTTGTGCGGTAACATTTACAGCATCACCTAAATGATTATTGGTTATTTTAACTCCGGAAATAGTTTGGCTATCAGTCTCTTTTTGTTTCCATATTGCTACTTCTATTGAATATCCACTTGCATTTCCATATATTGTATTACTATCAACTAATACATTTTTTACATGTAGATTCGTATTTGGTTCAATATCTATACCAGATTGTGGGGCTGTTCCATATACATAACGAATTGTATTTTTATAAATTCTCACATTACTACCTTGAACAACGGATATACCATTACGTCTGCTTTTTTCAACAAGACTATTGGTTATTAATACTTCATTGGTATTGGTAGGATTTCTTAGATTTACATAAATACCATCACCCATCATGTTTAATACTTTTACGTTATCAATTGTTACACCATTGGAATAGATAGCAATTCCATGATCAGACTCTTCTGTACTTCCTAATTCAGATGCACTTTCAGCACACCTACAGCCTGGTGCACCATTTGCTTTTGGTCGAGGAATTATATGCCATATACCATCACATATATGTTCATATCGATCTCCTATTAGAGTACCATTCATAACTTTTACGTTAGAAACTCCAGTATTAATCTTCACGAAGAGGAATTGAGTTTTAAGATTATTAGGATATACACGTAATGTTGAATCATTTAAATCTAAAGTAAAATTAGAAAAATCAAGTAAAATTGGTTTACTCTTTACTTCAAAATAATATTCTCCCTTAGGAACTTTTAATGAAGTAAGACCTGTTCTCTTGGCACATTGTAATGCATCATTAATACTTTCTATATTACTAAGTGCTGTTTGACTATTTTTACCACTTATTAATTGCATATTACAATTTTCTTTAATAGTTACTGTACATGTGACCGTCTTCCCATTATTAGTTTTCGCTGTTATTACGGCTGTTCCTCCTGCTACTCCAGTTACTTTTCCATTACTTACTGTCGCTACACTAGTATTACTACTTGTCCAGGCTACCAATTTATTTGTGGCGTTACTTGGTGTTATTGTGGCTGTTAAAGTTTCTGATGCTCCTACATTAATACTTGTTGCTGTCTTATTTAAACTTATTCCTGTTACCGCTACTTCTGCTGGTTGCGGTTTTACAACAGTTACTGTACATGTTGCGATTTTTCCATTATTAGTTTTGGCTGTTATTACGGCTGTTCCTCCTGCTACTCCGGTTATTTTTCCATTACTTACTGTCGCTACACTAGTATTACTACTTGTCCATGTTATCGTTTTATCTGTAGCATTACTTGGTGTTATGGTGACTGTTAAAGTTTCTGTTGCTCCTACATTAATACTTGCTGCTGTCTTATTCAAACTTACACTCTTTACTTCTTCATTTGTTGTTGGATTATTAACTTCTTTCTTTTCTTTAACTAATATTGTTCCGCTAGATTCTTTTCCATCAACTGTTGCCTTAATTGTTACTGTTCCGGCTTTTTTCATTACTACTAAGCCTTGATTATTTACTTCTGCTATATCCTTATTACTACTTGTCCATGTTACTGTATATCCACTGGCATTACTTGGACTTACTTTGGCATATAATTGTAATTTATTACCAACATATTCCGTTGTATTTCTTATTCCAATATCAACACTTTCTACTTTTGTTCCTTTAATTTCATTTTTGACAGGTTTTGCCTTTACTTCAACCTCAACACTTCCGGTTATTTCATCTTTCTTTCCACTTATTGTGGCACTTCCTACGCTTTTTCCTGTTACATTTCCAAATTCATTTACACTTACTATTTTACTATCACTACTACTATAAACAACATTTATATTTAGGTCTTCTTTATGATTAGCAAAGGCATGTAAGGTTACTGTCTCATCTACATATAAAACAATTTTACTTTTTTCTTCCATTTTACCTTTGTTTTCCGTTTTTAATTGGATTGATTCTATCTTTGTATCTTCTGAATGAATTTTTATTGTCTTACTACTCATTCCAAATTTTATACTAATTTTCAAATTGGCTTCGCCTACACCCACTGTTGTTACTGTTCCAGAACTATCAACTGTCGCTACATCAGGATTATCTATTTTATAATTATAATTAAAATAATCAAAATATCGCATATCCTTTGGTATTAACTCAACTTGATAACTACTACCATTTTGAAGAAATACTTCTTCTTTTTTTAAATAAAATGAATATTTATTTGTTCTAAACAATATAAATAACATTATTCCTATTACTATTATCATTAAATAAAAACCATATAAAAATATCTTACTTTCTTTATTTGTTTTACTTTCTCCACTATATGGTTTAAATCCCATATTATTCTCTTCCTTTATATTACTTTCATCATAAGGATTATTATCTTCATAATTCTGATATATATTATCATTTTCATTCATTTCTTTATCATCATTCATTTCTTTATCATCATCATTCATATTAATACCTCACTATATCATTATACTATTTTGATAATATCATTTCAACTAAACATGAAAGAATTTATTCATTTATTATTTTCAACAATACTTTTTGATAATCTGTAAAGATACTACTTCCATTTAATAAATCAATTAACTTATCAGCTATCATTTGATAATCACTATTCATATTATTTAAAATATTATTAACTTGACTTTGCAATTCTAAAAGATAATCCTTGACATCATTATATATTGTCTTTTCTTTAAACATTTCTTTTAAAAAAGCAACAAAATATGGAAAATATGCACTACTTTCATATTTACTTTCAAATAAATCATAACAACCTAAAAAATAATATTTTTCTGTTAAATAATGTTCTTTTCCTAAGATATCTTCTTCAATTTCTTCTAATAATAAGATATCTTTGTTATCTACCATCTTTTTTAATTCATTGAAGGTATAACGATGATTAGCATCAAGATTTATGTTTTCATCTACTAATACATGATAAGAAATAAGAACATCTTCATAATATCTTGTATATTCTTTTCCTTCCCCTATTTCTCGCATAACATGATGTTTCATCGTTGTTTGTATCTTTTGAATATCATGATAATTTTTATTATAAATATTACTATATATCTTCATATAATCTTTTTTACTTAGTTCAATCTCATAAAGATTATTGAGTACTTTAATAAAAGATAAATTATCCATTTTACTCAAATCACTATTAAGTACCCATTCAATATTATTGATATAATAACCAAACAATAAAAGGAAATTATTAACAATTACTTCATTATTTTCATGATTAATTTCTTTATTAATTATTTCTTCTATTTTAACTTTCTTTTTTGAAACATTCATTAAATCACCTACTATTTACATAAATAGAGTATCAAATATTTAAATAAAAAATAAGATATTTTACATTATATTACATTAGAAAAAAATACAAGATTAATTATGCATCTTGTATTTTTCGATTGCTTTCTTTAATGTTTCGAAAGGAAAAATAGCACATTTCTTCCGATTCGGTTGCTTATATATTTCATTATAAGCATTAAGTTCTCCTAATTCTTCTTCCGAATACTCTTTTTCATCAATCATATTATAATAATTATTCATTAATTCTTCCGCTTCATCAATTGTTTTACCAATTAATTTTTTTATCATGATACTTGTTGCACTAGTAGTAATAGCACATGCTTCTCCATCAAAATAAATATCTTCGATAACATTATCTTTAAATTTAACAAAAAGAGTAATATTATCGATACAAGAATCACTTATGGTACTAGCAGTAATAAATTCTTTATCATCTATTGTTTTCTTATTAGTAGGATTTTGATAATTATCTACTATTATTTCTCTTCTTAAATTACTATCCATTATATTATAACCTTAAATATATCCTTATTTCCTTTCATGATATTTATAAACTTATCAATTTCTTCTTTGGTATTATAAAAATATAAACTAATACGACATGTATTTTTGATTATTAATTCATCTTTTACCATTTTAGCACAATGATTACCTGCTCTTACACAAACATGATAATGATTTAAAAACTGACTCGTATCTTCAGAAAAAATATTTTTTATATTAAATAAAACAATTCCAGATTTAGTATTTTCATTATATACTTCAATATTATCTATTTCTCGTAATCTCTTAACTAAGTAATCTTTTAATTCATGTTCATAATTAGTTATCTTATCCATTCCAATTTTATTTAAATAACTAAGAGCTTTTCGAAAACCTAAAATACCACTAATATTCATTGTACCTGCTTCTAATCGATAAGGTAAGGGCTTATATTCTAGTGATTTATCACTTTCAAAAAAACTATTCATACCACCACCATAATTAAGTGGTAACATTTGTTCTAAATAATCTTTTTTACCATATAAAACACCAACACCAGTAGGCCCTAACATTTTATGGGCTGAAAAGGCTAAAAAATCAATATCTGTATCAAGTACATCCGTTTTAAAATGGGGAACACTTTGCGCACCATCAACAACCATTAATATATTATTATCATGAGCAACTTTAGTTATTTCTTTAATTGGTCTTAGATCACCAATAGTATTAGTTACCCAAGCTAAAGAGATAACTTTAGTTTTATTATTAATACTTTTTTTAACATTATCTATTGTTACTTCATAATCTTCAAGAGGTATAAACTTAACTTTAATACCAATTTCTTTTTCTAGTGTATACCAAGGAAGAACATTACTTGCATGTTCTGTTTTCGTTATTAATACTTCATCGTCTTTTTGTAAATAATTTTTCATAAACCCAAAGATAATCATATTCATACTTTCAGTAGTTCCTTTAGTAAAAATTATTTCTTCTCTTTTATTAGCATTAATAAACTCTTTTACATCATCTCTTGTTTTTTCATATAACTCATCAACTTTTCTTGAAATATCATAATCTCCACGATGAGCATTTGCAGAATAATTTTCATAATAATTTGTTATTTCATTAATAACACATTGAGGCTTTAATGTTGTTGCCCCATTATCAAAATATATTAAATCATTTTTTAACATTGGGAAATCTTCTCTATTCATTATTTCACCACCATTCATTAATTAATTTATCAAATAAATCTTTCTCTTCATCTAATTCCATTTTTCCTAACATAATAGATTGATAAATAAGTCTTTTTATATTTTCTTCTTTTATACCACGGCTTTCTAAATAAAACATTGTATCATTATCAATATTGCCAATGTAAGAAGCATGACTTGCCATAATATCATTACTATCAATAATTAAGTTGGGTATTATCTTAGAATTACCATTATTATAATTAATAATCTTACTACTTTGACTACAAATAATGTTAGTCAATCCTTTAGGGATTATACCATCAATTTGAAAAAATAATTTATCTTTACTTTGATTAATACCATTATTATAAATAATACTACTGCTATCATTTTCTTGATGAATGATTTTAAAGGTATTATCACTTGTTAAATTATTTATTACACTATGATGATATGTTAATTTACTTTTTTCGAATAATGTAATACTAATATTAACAGAATTATCTTTATTTATACTATGTATAGTTAATTCACTATTATTTTTTAATATATAGTTTATTTTATAAGAACTATTTCCTACAATAACTAATTTGCTTTTAGTATTTTCTTTCGTTTCAATATCTAACTCTAAATCATCATTAACTTCTAAGAAATAAAGGCCATTATTAAGAAAGATTTTATCTTGTTCTATATTTATTTTATTCATCATTCTTATCATCACCTAAGAAAAATGTCTTATCAAAACCATATTTTTCAATATTTTTAGCAAGAGTATAATCCCCACTTTCTACTATTTCCCCATTTTTCATCATGTGAACATATTGTGGTTTAAGATAATCTAATATTCTTGTATAATGAGTTATTAATAAAACGGAAGTATTAGGATATTCTTGTAAATATTCTTTAATATTATCACAAACAATTTTTAAACTATCAACATCAAGTCCTGAATCTAATTCATCAAAAATAATAAATTTTGGTTTTAACATTTTTATTTGTAAAACTTCATTCTTTTTACGTTCACCACCAGAAAAACCTTGATTTAAATTTCGATGCATCATATCTGGTTGCATTTTTAAAGAATCTATATTTTTTTCCATTGATTTAATAAATTCATATAAACCTACTTTTTTTTCATTTTGTTCATTTAAAGCTGTTCTTATAAATTCACTATTAGTTATTCCATCAATACTAATTGGATTTTGATAACATAAAAAGATTCCTTTTCTCGCTCTTTCATATGTTTCAAGAGATAAAATACTTTCATTATCAACAAGAATATCTCCCTTTTCAATAGTATAATTCTTATCTCCTAAAATGACCTTTGATAAAGTACTTTTACCTGTTCCATTAGGTCCCATTATAGCATGTATTTCACCAGTGTTAATTTTTAAATTAAAATTATTTAATATTTTTTTATCTTTAACACTTACATTTAAATCTTTTATTTCTAAATTCATCTCACATCACGATGTATATTTTATCAAATGTCTACTTAATTGTCGATATATATTAAATTTTTTTTGTAAAATCTTAGTAAGATTTAAAAACTGCATTAGACTGCTTGAAAATCATTATAAATTATAGTATTATGTATATGTCAAAGGAAATTGGCATATATTAAAAAGAGGAATATTTAATTCTGTAAGTGAATGTCATCCTCGTTATAAGTGCGACACTCTATCTTAGTTGAGTGTCTATTTTTTTATCGCTAATACCAGTAAGGTTCTTTGTCCTCTACAACTAATTTTATCAAAATTATACAAATACTTTTATTCAAGAATTCTGTTATATTAAATTATTTTTTAAAAAAAAGAAAAGAAGCATTTAGCTTCCTATATCTTCATTAAATTATCTTTTTTATTTAGATATATACCCGTATAATGTGAATAATATTCATGTAAAAAATTATCAATTTCTTTAAATACGTCATTATCTGTAATACTAAGTTCTTTGATTTTACCTAAATCTATTTTACTAAGTAATATAATTAATTTTAAAGACTTCTCTTGAAATAAATAACCATCATGATAACAATTTTTACAAAGACAACCTCCATTATTTAAGTCGATAGTTATTAAATCACTTGTATTTCCACAATTAACACAAGAATCAAGATTTAAACTAACTCCTAAATACTTTAATAAATTAATTTCGACAATATTACTTATTAACTCTGGACTTAAACCATCATTTATTTTAATTAAGGAATTAGCAAGAAGGTAAAAAAGTTCTTTATCATTATTTTCATTTAATACTTGATTTATTAAATCGATTAAGTAAAAACTATAAATAGATTTTTTTATATCACCAAAAACATTTTTAAAAGAATTAATCGTATTACCTTCAATCATTGTACTAATACCATTTTCTTTATAAGAAATAGTATATTCACAATAATTCATTTTATTACTAACACCACGAAGTTTATTTTTTATATTACGACATCCTTTAGAGATAATTGATATTTTACCAAAATCTTCTGTTAAAACATTTAATATTTTACTAGTTTCACCATATGGTGTTTCATAAAGAACGATTCCTTTTGTTTTTAACTGCATTTTTACTCCTCATTTTACTTAATAATAAATAATAATTAACATTTCCTGTTTTATTAAATAAATCCCATAATATTTTTTGCATTTCTATCACCATATATATCATGTGATAGAAAATATATTTTATTCATCTAAATCGTCTTTTAATCCTAGTTCATGTATTAAACCTTCACGATCTCGCCAATTTTTAATTACTTTAACATAAAGTGATAAAAAAACTTTTTTTTGAAAATAATCTTCTAAATCAAGTCTTGCACGAGTACCAATTTCTTTTAACATACTACCATTTTTACCAATTAAGATTTTTTTCAGATTTTCTCTATCAACGATAATAGTAACACTTGCAGTTAATAAATCATCATCTTCTTCATATTCATCAAGAATACAAGTTACGGTATGTGGTATTTCGTCATGGGTTAAATGAAGTACTTTTTCTCTCACTCTTTCGGTTATTATTAAAGATTTAGGTTGATTCGTTATATAATCATCTTCAAAATATTTGCCTTCATTTGGTAAATATTTTTTTAGTGTTTTAATTAAATCATTAACATTAATACCTTTAATTGCTGATAAAGGAATAATTTCTGCAAAATCATATTCATTTTTTAATTCATCAATTTTTTTAATTAATTCTTCTTTTTTAATATTATCAATTTTATTTAATAATAAAATAATCTTTTTGTTAGAATCTTTAATTCTATCAAGGACAAAACGATCACCTTTACCATAACCTTTTTTGATATCTACCATAAATAATATTAAATCAATATCATTAGTCATTAAATACGCTTTATCATTCATAACTTTTTCTAGTTTATGGTTAGGTTTATGAATACCTGGGGTATCAACAAATACTATTTGAGATTCATCATCATTATAAACACCTAAAATAATATTTCTAGTCGTTCCCGCTTTATCTGATGTTATCGCGATTTTTTTATTAATTATTTTATTTAGTAAAGTACTTTTCCCAACATTAGGACGACCTACTATGCTTACCATTCCACTTTTCATAAATTATCCTCATTAAAGGGATATGGACATAATTCACTAACTAAATATGTTTCCCTATCATTTCTACTATATAAATAAACTTTAGCATCACTATTAAAAAACTCTGTAATTACTTGACGACACATAAAACATGGACTTCCTATTTTATCACTATCTACCATTACATGTAGTTCTTTAAAATCTCCTTTTTGATATCCTAGAGATATTGCCGTTGTAATAGCGTTACGTTCGGCACAAATAGTAGCACCAAAACTAGCATTTTCGACATTTACACCAGCTACAGCTTTTCCATCTTTCATCACACATACACATGCTACTCTATATCCAGAATATTTTGCATAACTATTTTTTAATAATTCCTCAAGTTTTTCTTTCATTCTTTTCTCCCTTTTATTTCATTCTTTTTTTCATTTTCTTTTGTATTTTTACCATTGTATTTAATTTATCATTTGATTCTTCTTTTATTTCTTTATAATATCTAGATAACTCATTAACATCATTTAATCTTAAGAATAACTCTTTAAAAGAACAATTATAATTTTTCTCAAGTTCTTTTAAATACTGATGACTTAATAATTTAAAAGGATTATTCTTAAATTCATCTAATTCACTTTTCATATTGCGATATGGTAATTTTCTAGCTAAATTTACATATAATACTTCTTCATCTGTTAGAAAATAATATGGTGTATTAGATACATCAACTAAGTTTTCTAATATAGCCTTTCTTTCAACATTAATGTTATTATAACAACTTTTTTCTTTCTCTTTATAATATGCTCTTATTTTATCAATACATAATAATCTTTGTATTAATTCTTCTTTAGTAACATGAAAATATTCACTCATATTTTCTAAATAAATATATGAATCTGTATTTTGACTTAATTCATAATAAAAATCATAGTATTTTATTACTTCATCATATGGTATTTTTTTTGCTAAATAAAGATAATAAAGTTCACTATCCTTTAGTGAATAAGAATATAGTGGTTGATTATTTTTAAGACTATTTTCTATTTCTATTAAAGAATTAATAGGAATATTCACTATTTTATGATCACCTTTTTGAAAATTATATAATCTAATTTTATCAATATCTTCTATTCTTTTATAAAAATCTTCTTGTGTTATTTCTACCTTTTTAACTTTTTGAAAATATTCCCTCATATTCGATAAATAAATAAAACTATCGGTATTCTTACTCATACTATAAAAAAAATCATAATATTTTATTACTTCATCATATGGCATTTTTTGTGCAAGAGAAAGATATTCTTTCTTATTACAATCTAAGTCGCCTATTACATCAAGTTTTTTTTGAACAAAATTTTCTAACTTGTCCATTTCTTCAATTTTTAAATTACTTTTCATAATAACAACCAAACTCCCAACACCTAAATTTTACTACATTTTTTAAATATAAACAATAGTTACTATGAAAAAAGAGGGTTTCCCCTCCATCTATATTAAACACTTATAAATAAGTGTTACAATATATTTTATGAAATAAAATGAAAATGTTGCTATATTTTAGAAAATATTTATATTTTTAATAAATGCATAGATTCCCTTTTAATACCTCCACTTAGATATTCTTCATCAGTTTTGCTTTTAATATATTCTTCGATAGTATTACGAATTTTGTTATCAAATATATAATTAGAAAAAATTTATAAAATCACTGTCAAAATTTAAAAATTTTTTTAAATTTATTTTAAGGATTTGCCTCTTTCTTCAATCCCAAGTTTAGACCTCATTTCGCTTAAAAATTTTCTTTTTTCATCAGGTTGCATATTTAAATAATATTTTTCATTTGGAACAAAATTCAAATTATCTAATGCATTTTCACCTTCTTTAAGGTTCAAATATGTTTTTCCATTGCACCAAATAAATGCTCCTACAATAAATTCTTGTGGAATATGTGCTTTAAATGTTGGTGGAAGGATAAGCATTCTATCCCTTTTGGCTTCAAAATACTCAAACGTGGTAACACTATTTAAAACCTCTTCCTGCAGATTTTTATTTATAATATTTTGTAACCAATTATTATATTGATCAATGGTAGACATATTTAATAAGTCCATAAAAAATTCACGTGGTACTTCAATGATAACATTTGCTGAGTCATTTGGTCCATTTTCTTTCCATCCATACCCGCATAGTCCTTCAATACTTTTCCTTATTTGCATAACAAAACTTGTACGATGAAAATAAAAGCCAGTATTTATTATACTTAAGGCATTTTTTACGCTTGTACCATGTTTTGCTATTATATCGCCGCTATCAAGAATATTTGATGCTATTTTCTCGATTTGTTTTTTTGGCATACTTTCCATAATATCAACCTCCATATTTATTATATCACACTAATTTATATTCTCTAACAGCAATTCTTTCATCTGAACAATATTCTATAACAAATTTATTTTCTCTCTTACATATCAATAATCCAATAGTGAGATTATTACTTATTTCTTTTACATTTTTATCTATATAATTCATATATTTTTGAACTTGTGAAATATATTCTACTTTAAACTCTGTTACTTTTAATTCAACTACTACATAGCAATTGTATTTTATATTAAATAGTAATAAATCAATATAGTTGTTTCTATCACATATTTTTATTTTGTATTCACTGCCTATAAAACTAAACGAATTACCAAGTTCTTTCATAAATGATTCAATGTCTTCTAATATTAAATGGTGCAATACCTTTTCAGTGACTATTTCTATATTATTCATATTTCTAATTAATATAGGATTAGGTACTAAATCTTTTACATCAACTGTATCTTTAGATATTAATTTATTTTTAGTTTCAATAGGTAATCTTTCATATTCATTAGATTTGATTTTAAACTCTAATTCTCTAACCGATAAATGTTTATCGATAATTTCTTTGATATAATAATTCATAGAATCACTTTCTAAATTGAACAGTAATCTTAGATGGCTCCATGTTAATTGTGTCCACAATGTGGACACTTTTGTATTATTAAATTTATTATAAAATTGTTTCATTCTAAATAAGGTTCTTCTATTATATTTTTTACCAACCTCTACAATCAATTTTTTGGAATATTCTTCTATTATATTATCTCCATACTTACCACCAGCTTCATTTAGTAATCTACCTATTTCAAAATATGTAATAACCTTATGTCTTTCTTTAGAGTAATCTTTTACTCTTGAATATATTTCGTTATCAATTAATTTGTTTTTTATTTCGTTATAATAATTCATATTGCTCCTTTCTATGGACTATATGTCTCTATTTTTAATTTATTATTTTTAATCTTAAACATAATACTTCCATCTTGATCAGTTCTATATATTTTAGAATTTTTTAAGTTATCTAATACTTCTTCATTTGGATGTCCATATCGGTTATTCTTGCCAACTGATATTATTGAATATTTAGGATTCATCTCATTAATAAAATCTTTACCACTGCTTGTCTTACTACCATGATGACCAACCTTTAAAACATCTATATTTGATAAATTATATTTCTCTAATATTTCTTTTTCAGTAGTAATTGATGCATCTCCCATAAGCATAAATTTATAACCATTAAGCTCAGTATAAATAACATTACTATTATCATTTTCATTATCATATTCTTTCGTTTGAAGAAAGTATAACTTGTTATTATCATGATTTAACTCTTTAATACATGAATAATACTTTATCTTCTTTTTATCTAATACTTTGATTAGTTCTTGTTCTAAATCATTAAACTCTCCACAATTAAATATTACCTTCTCTACTTTAAAGTTATTAACTAAATTAATGGCTTCTCCCATGTGGTCAAAATCTCCGTGACTTATAATTAAATTATCAATTTTATTAATACCAAAAGACTTTAAAGATTTAATTATTTTTTTATCATAATCATAGTAAAGATTTCCACCAGTATCTATTAAATTAATAATATTATTATTTTTTAGTAAAATAGAGTCTCCTTGACCAACATCAAAGAAAATAACTAAATTCTCTATAATTATTTTATTAATATTCATATGTACTATCAAAGCAAGTAATAATAAAACATAATATTTTTTATTTTTAAAAGCTAACATAATAACTAAATAATATATTAAAATTAAGATAATACTTGGTTTACGAAAGATAAAAGAAAAGAATGTTATATTACTAAATAAATTATTAATATCAATTAATAATGAAAGAAAAAAATCTAAAATTGAAGAAAAAAAAGGAAGAATAAAACTAATAATACATAAAGGAAAGATAACAAAATAAACTAAAGGAATAAAAATAATATTAAAGATGATAGTTAAGATATTTATTTCATAATTATAATAAATATTTAATGGTAAACTTAAAAGAAAACATTTTATACTAAATATTAATAATCTTTTAAAATAATTGCCTTTAATTCTTTTATTACTTAGACTTATACCTAAACTTATGATAAAGGAATAATAAAAGGCACTATTAATTAGATGATAAGGATTAAATAACAATAAAATATCACCAACAAATAAAATGATATTATAATATTTTATTTTGATATTTCCATATTTCATTAATCTTTTAAAAAAATAACAAAGTCCTGACTTAACAATACCAATTTTAATATCAACTAGGGAAAAATAAAAGAAAAAGATAATACTTACTAATCCTATATATATTTCTTCTTTCATTCTTATTTTTCTTTTTATTTTCTCTAAAATTTTAGTTATTACCATTATTTTAAATGTTCCAAGAACTAAAAGATAACTTAAACCATTAAAATTAAATTTTTCTTTAATATTACTATCTAGAGTTGAGGTATCACCAAGAATAAAAGCATATAAAAATTCTTTATTATCTCTTTCATCTATTTTATTTCTTAACCATTTTTTGATATTATTAATAATACTTTTATTATGGGATACCAACTTTATATTATTAATTTCTAATTTATAAAAGATTCCTCTAATCTTTAGATAATCTTTATAATTAAAAACATTGGGTATAGTATTTTTAGTTATTTCTTCTAAAGTTCCTCTTACTTTTACGATATCACCAATATCATAAGGAAAATCCCTAGAGTAACTTAGATACTTTTGATGACCTTTTAATTCGATAACATAATTATTATTATGATATTTTATGTCAGTTATCATAACTTCATCATCTAGTAAATCACTATGTTTTATATTACTTATATTAATTCTAATTAATGAAATAATAATTATTATAATCGTTAAAATAATATAGAAATATTTATATTGTAATATTTTCTTTAATACTTTCAAATAAACTATCTCCAATACCATCAACATTTAATAAATCATTAGTACTTTTAAAAGGTGTTTTATTACGATATTCGATAATTGCACTTGCTTTTGCTTCACCAATACCAGGAAGAGTCATTAATTCTTCTTTCGTTCCTTGATTAATATTAATCTGTGATTTATTATTATATTCATTATTAATACATGCATTATTTTTTAATTTATCTTCACATATTGTGAGTTTTTTCTCTAATTCATTTTTGCCATTTAAATAATCTTCTACTTCTTTTTTAGAATAAATAATAACTGTCATTTCATCTTCTAATTTACGAGATAAATTAATAAGTGATGTATCCGCATCTTTTTTTAAACCACCAGCTTTTAATATTAAATCATTAATTCTAGCATTATCATCAGATAAAAAAGAATACACTCCTGGCTTTTCAACATAACCTTTAATATCAACATAAATATCATTATTTCCTTTATTATCTAAATTGTCATTACTATTATCATTTAATATAACTTCTTCCTTATCATTAAAATGATTTTCTTTTTGGTAATAAAAGAAATAATATCCACCTAATAATATTGTAATTATAATTAAACTTACTGAAATCATAATCTTCTTTTTATTATTTAAAACCTTTATTTTATAGTAATCCATTCTTGTATGAAATAATCTAATGCATATGATATAGATTATTTTTTTCTTCCTCCTTTTCTACTTTGGTTGCAACCATTTTCAATATACAATATAAAAAAAAGAATAGCAAATTTTTTTAAAATAAAATTGCTACCTATTTTTTATTCAAAAATGGATTTGTCTTAATTTACATAATGAATTTAATTATTTACATCTTTTTTATTATGCAATAAATTTGTTTTATAGCAAAAAAAACAAAATATTTTTTTTATAGTCAAAAAAAACACTTTTCTCTTATAAGAAAAAGTATTTTTCTATAATTAAAAATTTATTTTTATAACTATTTTTTCAATTATTTTTGACATTTTCTTGACATCTAAAGTATTGATCAGAATTAATTGCTAATCCCATTGTAAAAGCAAAAGCTAAAAGATATATCCAAAATAACATTATAACAACATTACCTAAACTACCATAAAAGATATCGTAAGTATTAAAATGATTTAAATAAATAGCATATACTCTTGTTATAATTATCCAAAGCAAGGTTGTAAAGAAAGTACCATAATTGTTATATCTACTTGGAATTTTAGCATTAGGGGCTATTGTATAAAGAATTTTTAAATCAATAAAAATTAAAATAAAGGATATGGGATACTTTAATATATGAAAAAATACCCTAATTGTATCAACAACTTTACCAGGACTTAATTTTTCAATAGCATCTATTATTAACTCTCCAAACGCAGGTACTAAAACAATAAAGACAATTAGACTTATTAAGATTAATGTCATAAAAATAGATTTAATTGCTTGTTTAAGAGAATAATTGTTTCTTATTTTATATAAGACGTTACTAGTAATAATCATGGCATCACAACCACCAGAAGCAATATAAATAGAAAAAGCAATAAACATAAAAATACTAAATCCTGATGATTCAACATCCATAAGAGATTTTAAAACGGCAGTTATCCCTGATGGAAGTGATTCTTCCATGCTATGAATTAATTCATTACTTATAAAAGATGAACCAATAACGCCAAATATGGGAAAGATAGCAAAAATAGATAAAACCATAAAAAAGGCTAACTGCCCTGGTAAAATACGCATCTCATCCATTTTAAAAATTTGTAAAATACGATTTATCATTCGTTTAGCCTTTTTCATTATAGTCTCCTTTATTTATAACTTTCTTTATCACTTTGCATAGCAATAGTCGCTTCATTAATAGCATCATCAATTGTCTTAATATTATCAGTTATCATACTATACCCTATTGCTGCCCCAAAACCATAAGGTAATTCAGAAAGTGATTTAGATAATTTCTTTGTATAAATATCAACTTGATTTTCATTGTAACCAATCATATAAATAATAAATTCATTTCCATCGCTTCTGATTATTTCACTATTTTCAAGTTGGGTATTTATAAGAATTGACGATGCACGAACTATTAACATATCACCTTTTTCTCGACCATAGTTATCATTAATATACTTTGTATTATTAAGGTCAATAACAATAATTGATTGTGGATAAACTTTATTTTGATTCCATTTATCAATATTTAAATTCAAATAATTTCTATTTTTTAAAGATGTTAATAAATCAGTATACTTTTTACGATCATCTCTTCTTATTAATTTTAATTTACGTTTATTCTTTAAGAATACAAAAACAATAATAATTGCAATAATTGGTACTAATATTATACCCAAAATAATTAAATATAATTCTTCAAAAGTTACTTTTTCAAACAAACTAACATCAAAACTTTCAAAAGCACTATTACGATAGTTATAATATGAATTAGTATTTATAAAATAATCAAATAAATTAAAGAAAGATTCATTATTACTTTTTACCATAAAATTATAATCATTACTCATTAATCCACTATATAATAATTCATAATCTTTAAATTTATCATTTTTATAATATGAATATACTTCCTTATCAACAACTATTAAATCATTCTTTAATAAATCATCTACTTTATCTTTCGTTTCAACATTTGCTTTAGTATTTGCTTTTAAATATTCTTCTAAGTAATTATTACTTAAAGTTATAATATTTTTTCCTTTTAATCCTTCAATATTTTCAATAATATTATGATGATTTTTTCCTAAAACAACAAAATTTTCAATAAAGACTGATTTTGATTTTAAATATTTAGTATCTTGACTATTAAAATAATCAAAATAAATATCGACTTCTCCCTTATTAACTCCTTCTTTTAATTCTTTAACAGAATCATACTTCTTATAAGTAATATCAATATCAGTAAGTCTGACAATTCTTTTGATATATTCGATGGCAATACCTTCCATATGACCTGCTAATGAAAATTCATAAGGATAATTTTCTACATATCCATATACATAGGCTTTACTTAATAATTCTGCTTTGGTTTTATCATTGATATTACATTTTGCAATATAATAATTTAGTAATGTATTATTATAATCTTTTACATATTCATCTTTAAACCAATGATTATAGGCTTTAGTAATAATGGTATTTAAACTATTATTACTTTTATCCATTGTTAAAACAATATTTTTTGACATATTATTAAAGAAATAATTAACATGATATTCACTATTAATTGTTTTATCTAAATTCATCATATGATTAACAATAACCATATTTATTTCATTATCCTCCAATGCTTTAAATAAATCCGTTATATTATCATAAGTATTATATTTAATATTATTAATACTTTCTAAATAATAAGAAATAGTATTACTATCATCTTTTAAAATTCCTATTGTTAAGCCATCTAAATCATTAATTGTACTTATTTTACGAAATTGTTTTTCTATTGCAACATAAGAATCAGAAAAAATTAATAACTGATTACTGGCAATATTATCACTTCCATCAATAATTTCTATTTTATATTTAGAATTTAAACTATTATTTCCTATTAAATATGGTATTTTATTAAATTCAAGACTTGTTTCTTTATTAACATAATTCAAGAAATCAAAAATAACTCCTTGACCATTACTAGCGTAAACTGGTAAATTATTAACAACATCAATATCAATTACTCTACCACCATTATCACTAATCCATTTTTTATCTTGGGAATCTAAAATATTAGGCTCACTATAGTTAATAACTAAATATAAGGCAATAAATAGAAGAAGTGCTACACCAATTATTAAATAAAGTAGTTTCTTTTTATTCTTCATTTTCACCACTCTTATTCTCTTTTACAACGATATCACGTTCTTTAGTCCAACTAATACTTTTTGCTAATGGGTCTTTTAAACCAATCATAGGGAAATTATTAAGACTCTCATCTTCTTTTAATAAATATATTTGAACAGAATAATAGCTCAATAAATCTTCATCAAAATAAGTTAGTAACTTATCTCCTAAACTTTTAGCATCTTTAACAGATACTTTATCATCAAGCGTTAAATAATAATTTAATATTTTCCCTTGTAATCTATGACTTATCTTTTTAATTTTATCATTTTCCTTAAATTCTTTATCAATCTTTTCATATATTTCATTGCTTATAGGATATTTAGAAATATCCTTAAGTCTTTCTCCATAAGTTGCTTTACCTTCATCAGGTACTAATACTTCTTTAACTTTTAATCCTAAAATAACAATTAAAATAAAGAATAAAAGCAATATACATGTATATCTATGTCTTTTTATAAACCTTTTCATCACTAATCACTCCAATCATAATATATTGTATCAAATTGCTTAATTAAAGTCTATATTTCTTTCTCATTTTTCAAAAATTCATCTTTTTTTATTTATGAAAACTATTAAGTTTTTATGACAATCCTTAATAGTTTTCTTTTTTATTTACGATATTCAAAATCAAAATCTAATATTTTAACAATGTCGCCTTCTTTAGCTCCCATTTTTTCTAATTCATCATCAATTCCTAATTTACGAAGTTTTTTAGCAAAACGTAATATACCTTCTTCAGAATTAAATTTAGTCATTCGGAATAATTTTTCAAGTTCATCACCATGAATAACATAATAATCATCAACTTTTTCAATAGTATATGGTTTTGTTTTTTCAAATTTATATAAAACATGCGATAAATATTCATTATCTTCATAAAGTGGTTCATCAACACAAGTATCCAAAAGATCAGCCAGTTTAATTAAAACTTCATCAATCCCTTCATTATTTATGGCACTAATTTCTAATACTTCGCATTTAACCTTCTTTTTAAATTCTTCTAAATTCTTTTTGCTATTTTCCATATCCATCTTATTCGCAATAACAATTTGTGGTTTCTTGATTAATTTTTCACTAAAGTTTGCTAATTCCTTGTTAATTACAAGATAATCATCATAGGGATTTCTTCCTTCAATACCAGACATATCAATAATATGCGCAATTACTTTAGTTCTTTCAATATGACGTAAAAATTTATCTCCAAGACCAGCGCCTTCGCTTGCTCCTTCTATTAAACCAGGAAGATCGGCTACAACAAAACTACGGTTATCAATGGTTTTAACCACTCCTAAATTAGGACTTAGCGTTGTAAAATGATAATCAGCAATTTTAGGTTTTGCCTTACTAATTTTTGATAAAAAAGTACTTTTACCAACAGATGGAAGACCAACAAGACCAACATCAGCAAGTAACTTAAGTTCTATTTTCAATACTTTTTCTTCACCAGGTTCACCATTTTCCGAAAAAGTTGGACAAGGATTATTTTGGGTTTTAAAAGCGGTATTACCACGTCCTCCACGTCCACCTTGAGCCACAACAATAGAATCATTATTATTTTTCATATCAGCAATAATTAATCCGGTGTCTAAATCCGTTATAACAGTTCCTTGAGGTACTTTAATAATAACGTCCTCTGCCCCTTTACCATTTTGATTTTTTCCTAAGCCATTACTACCTTTTTCACCTTTAATTAATTTCATATAACGAAGATCAATTAACGTATGAAGTCCCGTATCAACTTTAAAAATAATATTAGAACCATGTCCCCCATTGCCACCATAAGGGCCACCCATTTCTACATATTTTTCACGACGAAAAGCAGTACATCCATCGCCACCACGTCCAGCAATAACTTTAATAATCGCTTCATCAATAAACATAAGACCACTTCCTTAACTTTTTATATTTTATCATAAATGATAGTAAATGTCCACTTAGCAAGTTAGTTTCTTTCAATTACTTTCTTTATCTCTTCGAGTGAAACATCAGTTGCTCTTCTAATTAAATCAAGTGTTGCACCATTATTATAAAGACTTTTGATTATTCTTTTCTTCTCTTCATAAATTCCTAAGGTAACCGCATCATTTAAAAAATATTCTTCATAAAGATATTTTAAGTCACTATAATCATCATAATATAATGGTATTTCTTCATGTAAATAAAATTTCTTTAATTCACGCATAATCTTTAACATTAATTCATCATTTGCATATAATTCATTTAAAATCTTTTTACTATAAAAAATGCAAAAATATAGTGAACGAGCTAATATCTTTTTTTCATAAAAAATCTTTTTTTCAGAAATATTTCTTAAGTAATTAAGATTAATATAGTATTTTTCAAAGAATTTATTACCAAAAACATATTCATTTTTTTCCATACAACAAACATTATAAAGAAATTTATTTTTTTGAAAACGGTCTTTACTATCTATAAATAATTGAACAATTTTCTTTTTCCTTTTAGAATAATTAAATAAACTCATATCTAATTCATAAAGAAATGTAATAAACTCATTACTTGTATAACTTAATCGAATATCAATAATTAATGAATTATTTTCTAAAACATTATTTAGTAGGTAATCAACCGAAAAATCAGAAATTTTAATATTCTTATCTTTTACCTTTAAATTACTTAAAACAATATTATAATCTAAATTTAAAACCTCATTAATAATTCGAGAAACAAACTTTTTCCCTAATATTTTATGATTAATAATATGACTAAGAACCATTTCATTTATTAATAAAAAATCACTATTCGACACCAAAATCACCTCCCAAGTAGATTATCCTAACAAAGAAAAAGTGAAAAATTTGTCGAAAAAAGTTAAAAACAAGACTTTTTTTAGTCTTGTTTCAATATTATTCTATTCTAGCCCCAAATGGCGCAAGAGAAAGTTTTGCTATTTTAAAGAATTGTAATCCAAAAGGAATACCAATAATGGTTACACACCAACAGAATCCAAAGATAATATTTTCTATTGCCATTGGAACACCAAAGAAAACAATCCAAATAACATTAGCAAAGAAAGAGATTGGTCCTCCTCCATAACTTACTTTTTTATTAAAAGGTGCAAACGAAAGACTAGCAAATTTAAAACATTGTCTCCCATAAGGAATACCAATAATTGTAATACACCAGATTATTCCTGAAAGAACCCATGATAATCCACTAAATAATCCTCCAAAAATAAACCATAAAATATTTCCAATTAAACTCATTTTTCCCTTCTTTCTTTTTCAAAGCGTTTTCGAAAAGTACAACTTTTACATAAATCACAAACGATAATATTATTTTGAAAACCATTTTCTATCTTTTTAAATAAATCACTATTTAATATATCACTTAAATCATCTTGAAAGATATTTCCTAAATTAATTATACCACTATAATCTAAACAACATGGAACTATGATTCCATTAGATAATACAGCAATATGACTTCTTGTTCCAAGACATGTTCCAGAATCATCTATTTTCTTATCAACATAAGGCCAAACAAATTCGTAATCTTTATCAACATAGATATTATCTCTTATTTTAATATTTTTATCAACATTAATTTGATTTAATATTTTATCATTCAAATGGTAATGTTCATTAATCTTATTAACTATCCTTTTGGATTTTTCATCTAATTTCATTGATGGTAATGTCCAAAGACGATAAATAATAGTTGTTTTTTCACTTAATAAATCACAAGTATTAAAGACAATATTAAAATAATTATTAACACTATTTTCTGAATGAAGCGAGACATTTATTTGTTTAATATGATGTTTTAGAAGAATATCTTTTTTACTACTTAATAGTGTTCCATTAGTTGTAATTGATACCTTTATATCATTATTATCACATATAGTTAATATATTATCTAATTTGCTATGTAGTAGAGGTTCTCCTTTAACATGTAAATAAATATTATTAGTATAATCTTTTATTTTATCGATTACTATTTGAAATTTATCAACAGTCATTTCTTTCTTAGGAAGAATATCTTTGGAACAAAATGAACAATGTAAATTACAGAAATTCGTTATTTCTATATATATTTTACTAAATCTTTTTTTAGTCATAACTACTCACTTTTCATTTCAAGCCAGATATCCCTTAGTTCCATCGCTCTTTCAAAATCAAGTTCACGAGCGGCTTTACGCATTTCTTCTTCAATCTTATTAATATTATCAAGACGCTCTTTCTTCGTTAATTTCTTTGGTTTATCCTTTTTACTATCATCAATATTGCTAATTAAATCACGGATTTCCTTAATAATAGTTTTAGGGACAATACCATGTTCTTGATTATATTCTTCTTGTATTTTTCTTCTTCTTGCTGTTTCATCCATCGCTATCTTCATGCTATCAGTTATTTTATCAGCATACATAATGACATGACCATTACTATTTCTCGCACAACGACCAATTGTTTGAATAAGACTTCGATGACTTCTTAAGAAACCTTCTTTATCAGCATCAAGTATTGCTATTAAACTAACTTCTGGTATATCAATACCTTCACGAAGTAAATTAATTCCCACAACAACATCATAAGTACCAAGACGTAAATCACGAATTATCTTTAATCTTTCAAGTGTTTTTATTTCTGTATGAAGATATGCTACTTTAATATCTAATTCTTTTAAATAGTTAGTAAGTTCTTCCGCCATATGAATTGTAAGCGTTGTTATTAATACTCTTTCATTTTTTTCAATTCTATCTCTTATTTCACCAAGCAAATCTTCAATTTGTCCTTCCGTTTTACGAACTTCAACAGTAGGATCCAAAAGACCCGTTGGACGAATAATTTGTTCAACTGTTTTATTTGAAACCAAATTCATTTCGTAATCACCGGGAGTTGCACTAACGTAGATTACTTGATTTAATTTAGATTCAAATTCATTAAACTTTAAAGGACGGTTATCAAGCGCACTAGGAAGACGAAAGCCAAAATCAACCAAATTCATCTTACGCATCCTATCACCATTATACATTCCTCTTACTTGAGGTATCGTAACATGGCTTTCATCAATAACAAGTAAAAAATCTTTGGGGAAGAAATCAATTAAACATGTAGGTGCTTCTCCTTCCTTTTTACCAGCAAGATGTCTTGAATAGTTTTCAACGCCACGACAAAATCCTGTTTCTGCAAGCATTTCCAAATCATAATTGGTTCTTTGTTCAATTCTTTCAGCTTCAAGAGGTTTATTTTCTTCTTTAAAATATTTTATTCTTTCTTGTAATTCTTCTCTTATATTATTAATGGCTTTTTCTAGTTTATTTTCACTAGTAACAAAGTGACTAGCCGGGAAGATACTAACAGATTTTTTATTATTTAAAATAACGCCAGTTAGTGTATCTATTTCACTAATTTTATCAATTTCATCACCAAAGAATTCAATACGAATACCTTTAGCATGTTCATTAGTTGGAATTATTTCTATGGTATCACCTTTAACCCTAAAAGTGCCTCTTTTGAAATCCAAATCATTTCTTTCATATAACATATTAACTAATTTTTCTAAAACTTGATTTCTTTCAATATTCTCACCAATACTTAGAGTAAGCATGTGATCTTTATAATCTTCAACATCTCCAATTCCATAAATACAAGATACTGATGCCACAACAATAACATCAGAATACGATAATAACATACTAGTTGCGAAATGTCTTAATTCATCTATTTCATCATTAATACTCGCATCTTTTTCAATATAAGTATCGCTTGATGGAACATAAGCTTCTGGTTGATAATAATCATAATAACTTACAAAGTAGCAGACATGGTTATTAGGAAACAATTCTTTAAATTCACTATATAACTGACCTGCAAGAGTCTTATTATGCGCAAGAACAAGGGTTGGCTTATTAACTTCTTTGATAACATTGGCGATGGTAAAAGTTTTTCCAGTACCAGTTGCACCAAGTAATACTTGATTCTTTACACCAGTTTTAATACCATTAACTAATTTTTCTATTGCCTCAGGTTGATCACCTGAAGGCGTAAACTTGCTTACTAAATTAAACATATCACCAGCTCCTTTTTCTTTATTATTTTATCATTTAAATAAAAGAAAAACAAGGTAATATAATTATTTACCTTGCTTGATATTTGATTTTCTTTTTTTGTATTTTTTTATTACTAGGAATACTATAATAGCAATAACTACTAATATAACAAAACCACCTATATAAAGTAAATAAATATTAGTAAAAAGAAATAATGACATATTATTATATTTACCAGCATCTTCAAAAATATTATTGGTTTTAATGCTAGTATCAACTTTAAAGATACTTCGATCAAGTTTTAAATCATTTAATTTTTCACATTTTCTAAACATATAACTAAGGTCTTCTGCACTCTTTGTATTAAAATTACTTATATCTAATTTTTCTAAATTTTTACAGTTATTAAACATATAACCCATATTAGTAACATTTGACGTATCAAAACTACTAACATTTATTTCTTTTAAATTATAACATCTGGAGAACATTGCATACATATTATTAACTTTGCTAGTATCAAAACTAGATAAATCTAATGATTTTAAAGCATGACAATCTTGAAACATATCACGCATGTTAATAACATTTCCTGTATTAAAATTTTTGAGGTTTATGTTTTTTAATTTATAGCATCTATCAAACATAAATGACATATTTTCTACTTTACTAGTATCAAAACTTTTAATGTCTAACTCTTCCAAATTATAGCAATCAGCAAACATTCTCTCCATATTAGTAACATTTTTTGTATTAAAGTTTAAAGATAGTTTTTTTAATGACTCACAGCCTAAGAACATCATATACATATTAGTTACTTTTTCAGTATTAAAGTTTCCAAACACTATTTCTTCCAGTAATTTCCCGCGTATCATTGATTCCATACTGGTAACATTTGAAGTATCAAAAGAACTTAAATCTATTTTTTTTAATGATTCACACCACATAAACATACTTGACATATCAGTTACATTTTTTGTATTGAATTTACTTAATTCCAATTTTCTTAGATTCTGTAAGTTAAAAAACATACCGCTCATATTAGTTACTTTTTCAGTATTAAATTTACTTACATCTAATTCTTCAATATATCTTAATCCTGCAAACATATGTGACATATTAGTTACATTCTTTGTATCAAATTTATCTAACCCTTTTATTTTTCTTAGATTACCCATATATTTTCCAGAATCTACAAAAAACATATGTGACATATCATTAACATATGACGTATTAAAACTAGATACATCTAATTCACTAAGACTTTGTGCATTTTCAAACATATATGACATATCGGTTACTAACATTGTACTTACATTTGAAAAACTTATTTTTTCTAAATTAATATAGTTACTAAACATTTTATTACAATTAGTAAAATATATTATATCTGGACTTTCTACATATAAGATATAACTATCTTCCCCTTTTTTTTCTAACCAACCAAATATTTTAATGTTTTCATATTCATCAACGTCATCAATTGAATTTTCCATAGAATTTATTTCTGTCACATCTTCTTCATAATATGTTAAATCCATTTTATACTCAGCATTTTTGTACTTTTTCAAGATATTATCTCGACTATTTTTCATAAATTTCACTTCAATAATCGAATCCTTATAATAATCAAAAAAAGATAAATCACTCATTTTATTTTCACTTACTGCTTTAACATTAATAGACAACATTAACACAAAAAATAATAGTAATATTTTTTTCATAATTCACCTCTATCATAATTATACATTAATAATACTATTTTTTCAACTTGCAAAAAAAATTGATATTTATACACAAAAAAATTGATATTTATTCCATACTTTAATATAAGCATTATCTTAATATAATTATATCCTGGTTATATACAGTAATTTTGTCATTTGGACGAATACAGGTCACAAAAGTATTCGTCCAAATATTTTCTATATCACTATAATCCTAGTTCTTAATTTTAAGTATTTCGTTTGAACTAACATCATCAATATATGGTGTTAGTTCTTCTAAACAGTCCTCTATTATAGCGCTTTTATCAGTATATATATCAACGATTATAATTATATTAGCGTGTCCCAGTAGTTTTGATATTGTTTTAATACTATTGTCTAATAAAAAATAAGCTTATTCAAAAATCACTATTAACAATGAATCATCATATAATTTGATATTTAAAATGTTGACTTATCGCAATTCTTGCGTCACATTTATTTTCTTATCATTTTTCACAATATGTGAAAATGATTTATTTGTTCTCTTGGCATAATCAAATTTAGCATTTTTATTTCTTAATAATACAATGGCACTTTTATAATTAGTTTTTAAAGCAACAACTCCTAATAAAATTAATAATATTATAAGAATAATTAGCGCTAAAATAATTAAATATGCATGTTTAAAAGTAGTCAATATAATAGATACTAAAATTAATACAAATGGAAGAAGAATACATCCAAAAGCAAAAAGCATTGCAATATTACTTTTTTTTGTATTATCAATATCAATTGGGGCACTTCCCATTACTTTACCAGTTCTTCCATTTACAGCAATATAATGTAGTATTTTTCTATCATCTTGGTTTTCTTGAAAACTATAAAGCCATATTGGCAAAAAAATGCTTATCCATTTAGAACCAACAATTTTCGTATTACACTCTTTCCATTCAATACCATCATTATAAAAATTACTGTCTTTTTTTAATGGCTCTTTAGAAATATCTATTATTTTTTTCTCAATTTCATCTCGAAAATCATTCTGATTCAAATTTCTTTTTTCAGAATTAAAACCTATTAAATAATTACCAGTATATTTTAATGCATTTTCCGTATCAAATGGCAACACAGCATTAATAATATTATTAGTTCTAGCATCACACTCTAAGTCTTTTCTTTCGGTATTTGATTCAAAAATTAAATCATCAACATATAAATCAAACTCTCTTTCAATATCATATATTTCAATATTATACTTTTTCTTTTTCTTACTTTTTTTATAATTAATAATATGTTTCCCAATACCTTTTAACGCTGCATGTGCATTAACATCTACCTGTAAATAAGGCATATATACACCCATTATATTATCAACGGTTACGCCATTTTTAAACTTTTCATTAGCAAAATAATTCATTCTCCCCTGCTGCAAAAATTCTTTCATCTTAGAGACAGCTTCTTCTCTTGATAATTTAAAAGGTAAAATTTTATCTGGCGCTCTCCCTGTCTCAGCGATATCGTTGAGAGTTAAAATACTATGACACCATTGACATCTTGCAACCGGTTTATCATTTATATCAATAACAACTTCAGCCCCACATCCATCACATTTAATAACTACTAAATTATCAACGGTTTCATCATAATCAATACTTCCTTTAGTTTTGATAATACCTTTTAACTTTTTTATCTTATTATCATCATCAGTTTTTTCATTGAAAAGGTAACCACAATATTTACATTCTAAAGCCTTATTTTTTTTACTATACATTACCTCACTTGAACCACAACCAGGACAATTAAATTGTCCATTTTTAGCATTATTAATATTTTTAATGTGAATTATTTCATCTTTAGAAATTTTTTTTGAACAATTATTGCAAAAGTATTCTTCATTTTTTTCATTTATATCATATTCATGACAAAAAGGACATTGATATTTCATATTAAATGTCAAGTAGACAAATCTTGACCTACACCTCTCTTTCTAAATCAATGAGAGGCTTGTTTCATTGCCCCCCAATAAAACCGTACGTGAAGCTTTTCCACAAACGGTTCTTCATAGGTTATTGTTCAACTCCCCCATATATCTTCACGTTCGGTATTCTTAATCATTTCTTATTAATTACTATTTAAAATTATACGTTATATTTTATACGTTATATTTTTTTAATCATGTTATCATAAATTAATTGTACAATAATTATATTACTTTTTTTAATAACAATCAATATATTCTGATATTTTGTTACCCCATACTTGATATTTTGTTACCCCATACTCCAACATTTTTCATACTATTTTTGGAAAATATATGAGATAACAAAACAACTCTTTAAATTCCAATTTATGAAACTATTTTTTATTAAATAAAACCAAGGGTATTTAATCACCTCTTGTTATCTTTCATTAGCAAAATAATTATTTTATTTATCTAAAACCTCCGCCAGATGAACCACCTGATGAACTACCTCCTGATGAAAAACTACTTCCACCCCCTCCACTTGATGAATCACTACCACCATATGAATCATAAGAACTATATGATGGATGTGCTATATAATATCCATCTATTATACCATTATAACAATCATCAATAAATACAGTAGCAACATTATCAAATATTTCACTACTGAATATACTGTTTTGAATAGATAAATCTGGATATAACTCTTTAAATTTATTTCTTACTTTATCTGCTATTCCTAACAGTTCAGCGAAAATTAAATATTCATTCCATAAATGTACTTCAATTGGTTCTCTTTCATCAATTAATGTAAAATCATTTAAGTATTTTCTTAAACCACTTAATTTAATGGCATCATCACGCACTTTAACATCAATTTCATAAACTTCATCATTTACTTTACCAAATATTGTTTTTTTTAATGAAACCGTCTTTTTGGCAACACCACTATTACATAGTTTTTCTAAAACTATAGTTTGAATATTATCGTTCCATTTAAATATCTTTTCATAATTATTCTTACACCATTCCTTAAATTCTTTTGATTCTAAAAGATTATTATCATTAGCAGCACTTTTAATAATATCATATAATTCTTTTTCAGAATCATTACTCATTGTTACTTCTTTTGAAAAATCTAAACAATATTCTCTTTGGTCATCATTTTCTTCTTTATATACTATACTTATATTACCATTATCAATCCACTTTAAAAAATAAGCCCCAATTAATCCTTTAAACAAAGTACCAGATTTACATATCTCATATTCATAACCAATCCAATAAGCATAACTCAAATCATTATTACATGGTATTTCTCTCCAATAATTAAGTTTCTTGTCTTTAGGTAGTTTTTTATTATCTTCACCAAAATAAATACTCTTGTCAACAGAATATTTTGAACGTATGCCATAAGTGTATCGCAATGATTTACTTTTTTTATGTGAAAATATATAAGAAATTACAACTAATTTAATTATAGGAAATAAATTAAATAATATAAGATATCCAATATTCTCTTCACTCCACATATCTATATTACTGGTATTTTTTGAATCTATATATACGTAATATGCATAATAATCAATTAATATGACAAAAAATGATATACCAATTAACCACGAATATAAATTCACTTTATTATTTCTTCTTTTAACTATTAGCAAATAACTAATTACAATTATCAAAACAACAATTATTGCTTTCAATAATGATGCATATTTACCAATTAAATAAATCGATAATAATGGTTGAAATAATAAAAATGGAATCCAGTATTTTGAAATAGAATCATAAAACACGTTTTTATTTTTAGAATTATCAGTATGTTTTTCTTCATCATTAACACTACTAAATGCTTCATTATATATGTCATCAAATGATTTATTTGAATTGTTAGATGTATCAAAATAGTTTTCATTAAATCGAGCCATTATTACAATATATTGATTTGATTGTAACAAACCACCCGTTTCCATCACTATTTTATCATCTTGAAAATTGATTGTACCATTATTTCCAAAAGACCAAATTCTAGTGTTATCTATTGATATAGGAAAATGAGAATGAATTACTATAGAAGCATATCCAACTTTTTGATTTAAATTCAAAAAGTTAAAATAAATTCCTTGTTTATCAGTAAATTGGGTTACTAAATTATTAATTTTATATTGTAAAGTATACTGTCTATTTCCGTAATTAGATATTCCCCAACATAACTCCAAACCATTAGATGTATTATTAATGCCAGCTTTATATTTTTTTTCATCAAATGATAATGAAGTATTCCAGTGATCTAATGTTTCATATGTATTTCCTGTATCATCAGTAACGGTAAAATCTGTTATGGTTTTATTTTCTAAATTAGAGAACGCTCGATAACCTTCCGTACCTTGATTAAGATTAGCATCCCATTTTTCTTTTATCAAAGCATTTCCTTTATTATCTAAATATATATCCATATCAATTCGATTTATTGAGTTTGCCTTAACTTGTATATTGATTAAAACAATTACACATACAACAATTATACTAAGAATTCTTTTCATAATAACCTCATTTAAACATCTATTATTTATATCAAAAGTATATCATAAATGCATATTTCCTTCAATATTAAATAACTGCTTCTAATCATATAAATTAATTATTTTTGCTTTCTTTTTTTATCAAAATATTATACAATTAATTTTGTAAGGAATAATATGATGGAAACAATAAAAATATATGATGATTATAAAATAGTTATAATTAAATTTGATAGAAAAAAAATTCAAGGAAATATCTTTGAAAATGACAAAATTATGCCACTTTCAAATGATATAATAAAATACTTTTCTTTTTTTCAACTTTCATCTAATCAAATAAAACTAAAAAAAGAAAAAGATTACCAAATTATTCTAGATAATAAAACCAATTTCAAACATTACTTTATTAATAACGAAGAAGACTTTGGTGCATTTTTTCTAAATAATGGCTTTGAACCAATATGTTATGCTAAAAATAGTTTAACATCAACAACAATCAAAAATTTTATTATTGAAAAGAAAAATATTATTATTCAAACATCTTTAAAAGGAATTGCACTACTTATTACATTAAGTATGTTAACTAGTCCTATTAAAGCAGATGCTCAAAGTATTGAATATTCTTCTATTAATGTTAAAACCATTCAAGAATTAATTTATTCATCACCTTTTTTAACCCAAGATGAAAAAAATTATTTATTTAATCAAGACTTTTTTGATGATTATATTGAATATTTTAATTTTAATTCATACTTTAGAAAACTAAATCAAGAAAGATTTAAAAATATTAAGATTAAAGATTATGACTTTCATAATCAGAATTATAATATCTCTGGAGGATATTATGATCCTGCATCATCAAATGTAATTAATATCAAAAACTATACAAGTTTAAAGGAATTTAAAGATGTATTATCACATGAATTTATTCATTTATGCCAAAATGATTTTCATCCTTATCGTTTAATTGATGAAGCAATGGCAGAAATCCTTTCTTTTGAATATTTTGAAGATACAAGTATTAACAATTATCAAAATGAAATATACTTAATTCGCAAATTAATGGAGATAATTGGACCTCTTCCTCTTCTTAGATACAATTTCTTAAATGATTTTCATGAAATAGAAAAAGAAGTTAAAAAATATTTATCAGAAAAGGAATATAATGAATTTCTATGTTGTCTAAAAGTATATGATAATGAATTTGATAATAAATATCATCAAAATAGATTAAATGAACTTCTTAATCAAATGTACAAAGTAAAATATGAAGAGGATATTATTAATGACGAAGTAATTCTTCATTTAAGAGAACATGATATAGTAAGATATTATTTTAATCCAAGAAAAATTAATCAAGAAAATTCTTATTATTTAGAAAAAAAATTTCAAAAAATGAAATTAAATGAAGCATTACAAAAAGGATATTTAGAAGTATCATTAAATAAAGAAAAAAGTACAAATATCGATGAAATAAATGAATTAAAAAAAGATTATCATAATGAAAAAAAATATATGGTAATAATAAGACAAAAAATTGATAATAAGGAAGATGCTCGCTTAGCTAAAATAACATATCCATTTGATAAACTAAAAGGAGATTATAAATTATTTCTTCAAACATCAAGAAAAATGACATATGAAGAAGCATTAAAATATGAACCAAAACAAGATGAAACACTAACTATCGATTTTAAAGAAAATATTGAAGGTTTCGGAATAGATACAACCAAAGATGAAGTTTATGTGGTTATTAATAAAGAAAAACATTATCTACCAACTATTCAAGAACGACAATTTACTGAAAAAAAGAGAATTAATTTAAAATAAATATTATTAATTCTCTTTTTTTAATTCTTCAAACATTTTAGCCATTGTCTCACTATTTCTTGTTAATTTTTTTATTGACAAATCTTCTGCTTTATTATTAGCAAGACGTAAATTATTTTCACTAGAAAGTAATGCTTCTTTTGTTTTTTGTAAATGATCAATCGTTTTATCAATTTCTTCAATCGCCTTCATAAATTTCTCTGAAGCAAGACGATAATTTCTTCCAAATCCTTCTTTAAAAGCATTCATATTTTCTTCAAAATGAGATATATCAATATTTTGATTTTGAACAATTAATAATTCTTTTTTATACTGAAGAGCATTTAAAGCCATACTTCTAATTAAGGTTATTAAAGGAATAAAAAACTGTGGTCTTATAACATACATTTTAGGATATTTATATGATACATCAACAATACCATTATTATATAATTCATTATCGATTTCCAGAAGAGATACTAAAACAGCATATTCACATTTCTTTTCTTTACGATCTTTATCAAGTTCTTTTAAGAAATCTTCATTTTTATGTTTACTAGATGTTTTATCATTTTCATTTTTCATTTCAAACATAATAGATACAATTTCTTCCCCGTCATCATCAAAATCTCGAAAAATAAAATCTCCTTTAGAACCTGTTTTAATATCATTATCTTTTTCAAAATAAGCATTTTTAAATAAAGGTCTTAAACTATTAAATAAAGTACTACAATGAACTTCAAGTGATTCCCCTATCATTTTCGTTGATTGCCTTGCTTTAAAATCTTTATAATAAGCAATTTGCTCATCCTTATCTTTAATTTTATCTTCATAACTTTCTTTTAAATTCTTTTCTTTAATTAAATACTCATTCTTCGATAAAGTTAATTCATTACTTAATTTATCAATTTCTTTTTCTTTAGCACTTATTTTTTCTTTAACTTCTAAATTATGTTCGGTTTCACTTAATTTTATTTTATTTTCTAAATCTTTTATTAATAAATCTTTTTCATTTATTTTTTTACTATAAGTATTTTCTAAATCATTTTTCAATTCTTTAGTATTATTTTCAATCTGATTTTTTAAATTAATTATTTCTAAATCTTTTTCATTTATTTTTTTATTTAATTCTTTTTCTGTATCATTAATCGCTAACTTAACAGCATTTTCTTTTTCTTTTTTTAATAAATTTTCTCTTAATTCAATTTCATGAATAAATTCGCTATCTCTTATTTGTTTAACAATACTTTCGTAATCTGTCTCATTAATTTGAAAAACTGTACCACATTTTGGACATTTAATCTCGTTCATAATTACCTTCTTTCTTAGATAAACATATCATACATCATTCTATCTTTTTTAGCAAGAATAGTTGTCAAGATGATTTATATTTCCTAAAAATAATGATATAATAATAAATAAGGAGAATGATAAATATGAAAAATAAAGTTGTTATTGTAGGTTGTGGTAATGTTGGTATGAGTTATGCTTATTCCCTACTTAATCAAAAAACTTCTGTTAATGAATTAGTATTAGTTGATATTAATAAAGAAAAAACAATTGGTGAAGCAATGGATTTAAATCATGGTCTTCCTTATTCACCATCAAAATTAGATATTAAAGCCGGTGATTATAGTGATTGTCATGATGCTAAAATTGTTATGATTGCGGCAGGTCGTAATCAAAATGTTGGTGAAACAAGAATGGATTTAATTGATAAAAATAAAAGTGTTTTTAAAGATATTATTGAAAAAATTGTCGCTAGTGGTTTTAAAGGTTTCTTTATTATCGCTACTAATCCTGTTGACATTATGACATATATTACTTGGAAATATTCAGGATTTCCCAAAGAAAGAGTTATTGGAACAGGTACAACTCTAGATACAGCAAGACTTCGTTTCGAAATAGGAAATAAGCTAAATATTAATCCTAAAAATGTTCATGCCTATGTAATTGGTGAACATGGTGATACCGAAATGGTTCCATGGTCTAATGCTACCTTAGGTCTTTCAAATATAAATGAGTTTTTAAATGATGATGAAAAAAAAGAATTAGAAGAACGTGTTAAAAATATGGCCTATGATATTATTCAAAAAAAAGGTAATACTTCTTATGGAATTGGTATGGCCACAACAAGAATTACCAATGCTATCCTAGGTAATGAAAATGCTATTTTAACTATTTCTAGTTATGACATAGATAACGATATTTTTATTGGATATCCTACAATTATTAATCAAGATGGTGCAGTTAAAAGGCTTCCTTTCCCATTAAGTAATGAAGAACTAGAACGATTCAATTATTCTATTAAAACACTTAAAAATGTCATTGAGGAAATAAATCGTGAAATTTAATAGTCTAATTCCCGAATTATCTGTATCAAATATCGAAAGAAGCAAAGATTTTTACTTAAAGATTGGTTTTGAAATCATGTATGAACGAAATGAAAATAAATTTTGTTTTATAAAACTTGAAGAAAACCAAATAATGCTTGAAGAAAATAATAATAACTGGAATACTGGAGAAATGGAATATCCTTATGGACGAGGTATTAATATTAGTATGAGTATTAATGATATTGATAAAATGTATAATGATTTAAAAAAGAAAAACATAACTTTTTTCAAAGAACTTGAGATACATGACTATCGTGTTAATGATAAAATATATCACGATAAAGAATTCTTAATTCAAGATCCTGATGGATATTTACTTCGATTTAATGATTAAAAAAAAGAACTTAAAACTAGTTCTTTTCTTTTACTTTAAAAAAGCTAAAATAAAATAATTTTTGTGACCAATCAGCGGTTTCATTTGATAAAGAATATATTTGTTCATTAGGCATGTTTTCCAGTAAATAACTTTCAACATTATCAGCATCAATAATATCCATATATTCTTGAAATTCTTGATAATTATTCGCGATATCACTAAAATAATAACACGTATTACGTAATTTATGATACTCTTCAAGATATAATTCTTTATTCTTCTTTAAATAAGATTTATTTAAAGGATATTTCTTAATAAACTTTTTAATATCAATAAAACTATTTAAGTAACTACTTCTTTTTATTAATTCAATAACATTCTTACTACTTAATTTATTAATAATTTTTAAAGCTTTACCAACATAATTTTGTTCTTCAAACTTTGTATTTAATTCATCATCATTTAAATTACTATTTTGATACAAGAAATCACCTATTTCTTGATCAATAATTAATAAATCATTTAAGTTTTTATTCATAAATTAAATCACCAACGAAACCTATTATACCACAAAAAAAGGAAAATGTTTTACTTTCCTTTTTTTTCTTTAATACTTATATTATAAAAATCTCTTATTTTATTTTCAATTTCTGTAGCAAGTTCTTTATTATCTTTAAGTAATAACTTAACATTTTCTTTTCCTTGACCTAATTTTTCACCATTATAGGCATACCATGAACCTGTTTTTTCAAGTACGCCACATTCACTACCAAGATCAATTAATTCTCCTTCTTTAGATACACCTTCACCATACATTATATCAACTGTTGCTGTTTTAAATGGAGGTGCTACTTTATTTTTTACTACTTTAATATTAGTTTTACTTCCAATAATAGAATCTCCTATTTTTATGGCTTCACCTCTTCTTACTTCTAGTCTTACACTAGAATAGAATTTAAGAGCCCTTCCTCCTGGTGTTGTCTCTGGATTTCCAAACATAACCCCTACTTTTTCACGCAATTGATTTATAAAGATTGCAATCGTTTTGGTTTTATTAATAGTTCCACTTAGTTTACGTAATGCTTGGCTCATTAATCTTGCTTGAAGACCGACATGTGAATCTCCCATCTCTCCATCAATTTCTGCTTGAGGAACTAAGGCTGCTACTGAGTCAATAACTACAATATTAATAGCATTACTACGTACTAAGGCTTCACATATTTCTAAAGCTTGTTCTCCTGTATCTGGTTGAGATAATAAAAGTTCATTAATATTAACACCTAAATTTTTAGCATAAACGGGATCTAGCGCATGCTCTGCATCAATAAAAGCCGCACGTCCACCTTTTTTCTGAATTTCTGCAATTGCATGAAGTGCAAAAGTTGTTTTACCACTTGATTCAGGTCCATATATTTCAATTATTCTTCCCTTAGGATATCCGCCAACACCTAAGGCTAAATCAAGCGTTAAACTTCCACTACTAGATACTTCTACTTCAGCATGTTTATTATCACCAAGAAGCATAACCGCTCCTTTACCAAATTGTTTTTCAAGAGATGCTAATACATCTTCCAAAGCTTTATCTTTATCATTTTTTACATTATTATTCATTTTATAATCCTCCATCATTAATAACTATAAACCAAAACATAATTCCTAAATTAATTGTATATTTTTTTTTTTAATAAATCAATTCTTTTGACATATTTTTTATAATAAAAGAAAAAGAGATATTCCATACATTACTATCATTTAGTAATACACATTTTAATCTCTTTATGATTTTTATTAACTAGGCATTAGGGGTAAATGTTCCACCACTATCCCATGTACCTTGAACTTGTGTAAATTCTGGATGAACTGGAGTATGAACAAACATGTTTGTAAAATTTATACTTGAATTAATATTCCAATTATTTATTGCTGATGCATCTGTTAGACTGAAATTATCAGCAAACATACCTTCCATATTTGTTGCACTTGATACATCCCAATTTTCTAGTCCTGTAAGAGTTGTTACTGTTGATGCACTTGTTGCATTAAACATATTATTAAAATCTTGAACCTTACCAACATTCCAATTTATGAATACATTATATGATTTTATATTTACATTTAGAAACATAGACATCATATTAGTTACATTTGATACATTCCAATTTGCTAACGGAGAAAAATCTATCACTGGGTCACCTGTTTTACTACTTCTATCATTTCCACCTATTCCAAACATATAATACATCTTTGTTACATTTGATACATTCCAACTTGATAAAGCACTTATATCTGTTAAATTTATACAATTCCTAAACAGATTACTCATATCTGTTACATTTTCAACATTCCACTTTGCTAAACCACTTATATTTTTTAAACTTTCACAATTTTGAAACATTGATGCCATATCTAAAACATTTTTAGTATCAAAATATAAAAGTGAAGCTATTTCTTCTAATAATGTATTATTTGCAAACACAGCGTACATATCTGTTACTTTGCTTGTATCAAATTTATCGGATAAAATTATTTTCTTCAATTTCGAATCGAATCTTTGAGTTCCATCCGAATTAAACATACCAAACATTTGCGCCATATTATTGAGGGATGTTGTTATCCAACCACTTAAATCTATTTCTTCAATATTAATACAACCTTTAAACATCATAGACATATTTTCAACTTTTTCTACGTTCCATTTTTTCAATCCATCCAAATTTGACAAATTCGCGCACTCTAAGAACAATTGTTGCATCGCTATTACATTGGACGTATTCCAATTAGATAATGCATCAATATTCGTTAAATTACTGCAACCTTCAAACATAAAACCCATTGATGTAACATTTGATGTATCCCAATTAACTAATCCATCTATATTATTAAGATTAGTGCATCCTTTAAATAAATAATACATTTGGGTTACATTAGATGTATCTAAATTTACTAAACCATTTACATTAACTAAATTTGAACATCCCATAAACATCGCCATCATACCGGTTCCAGAAACGTTTGATGTGTTCCATGTTGACAAGGAATCAATATTTACTAAACTAGCACAATTATCAAATATTTGCATCATATTAGATACATTATCCACTTTGAAATTATTAGAATTAAATGTTACTAATTTTGACATATATCTAAACATTCTCTGACTATTATCTGGAGCATATATTACATCATCTGCTACTACTATTGCTTTATAAGTATCATTGCCAAAGCCATCATCTATAGTATATAATGTTACAGGACCCGCACTTGTCACATCTGTTACGTCAAAACTTGTTATGTAATTTTTAGGTGCCACTCCATCTTTATGAAATTCGATACTGGTTATATTTGCTCTTATACCTGTCCAGTTACTATCACTATATAAATTCTTCATTACAAAGTACGTCTCTTCTTCTACCCATATTCCTTCATTGGCTTCGACTTTTACTTTAAAGGATATTGAGTTACTATTAAATGAATTCCATTCAGTAGTTGTTAACACAGTTCTTCCTACTATCCAATCACCAGGTGTCTCTCCATATATTAAATTTCCATTTTCTATTCTTGATACTGTATCACTTATTGCTACTCGATCTCCATCAATAAACGCTGTTATATCAATACTTCCATTTACTCCAGTAGATCCACTTGGTATATATCCTACTAAAATATATTTACCATCTTCTACTTGGCCTTTTTCTGTTAAATTATATATTGGAGTTGCTCCACCACGATTAGTGTAATAACTACTATCCTTTGTTCCTAAATTACTTGCCGTAACATTAAAACTTATTGGTACTTCTTTACCATTAATAGTATTATTTACTTGGTCTAAAGTTACTTTATATTCAATACCTTCACTATAATCAGTATCTCCTGTTATATTAATAGTTACTGTATCTGAGTTAGTACTATTTAAATTAGTACTTGATGTTGGAAAGACATTAGTTAAACTAATAGTATTATCTTGTGTTGAATTAAAACTAATATTACCTGTTTTTAATGTATTGGCTTGACCTGTTCTTGTATAATTAAAGAAAGCATATGATAATCCTACTACACCTATTAGTAATAATGCTATTCCTATCATACTATACATTATTTGTTTATTATTGTTTTTCATATTTTCTTCCTTTCATTCTAAATATATTTTATAATGAAGAATTACTTATCAACTATCATTATAAAAAGGGATTATTGGTCTATAAAAATGCCTTTCCCAACATTAGTATTAGTTAACATCATTACATCCTACTTTTATACTTAAATAATACTATATTTTTCTCAACTTGTAAAGATAGTTAAAAAAAATAAAGTTTTGAACTTTATTCTTTTATTAACTATACATTAGGTGTGAATGTTCCATTACTCCAAGTTCCTTGTACTTTTGTAAATTCTGGATGAACTGGAGTTGTTCCACCAAACATTAAAGTAAAATTAGCGGTTGAATTTATATTCCAATTATTTATACCAGAGGCATCTTCTAAAGAAGGTACCACATAAAACATTTGTTTAAAATTTATTACATTCTCCACGTTCCAATTTGCTAATGCATTTACATTTATCAAATTTACGCAACCAGAAAACATTACGTGCATATACATTACGTTACTTACATCCCAATTTCTTAATGCGCTTATATCTATTAAACTAATACAAAGATTAAACATTCCATTCATATACTGTACGCTATTAACACTCCAACTAGATAATGCATGTATATTTGATAAGTTTCTACAACCATCAAAGACTGCTGCTAAACTTGTTACATTTAATGTATTCCATTGATATAATGAACTAATTTCCTTCAAATTTGTACAATTCTTGAACATTTGAGTCATTGAACGAACATTATTAACTCTTAAATTTTCTGAATTGAATATAACTAAATTAGTCATACCATTAAATAAATCCGAACTATCTTCAGGAGCATATATTATATCATTTGCAACTACTATCGCCTTATATGAATTATTACCTAAACCATCATCTACGGTATATAAAGTTATATTTCCTTTAGTAGGATCACTTGTTGCATCTGTCACATCAAAACTTGTGACATAATTTGCTGGTGCTACTCCATCTTTATGAAACTCAATACTTGTTATATTTGTTTTTATTGCTGTCCAATTAGAATCTGTTCTAAAATTCTTCATAGTTAAGAATTTCTCCTCTTCTACCCATATTCCTTCATTGGCTTCTACTTTTACTTTAAAGGATAGTGGATTAACACTATCAAATGAATTCCATTCTGTGGTTGTAAATACTTCTCTTCCCATAACCCAATCATTTGTTGTTCCCATTAAATCTGATTCTGTACCATCATAGGTATCGCTTATTGCTACCTTGTTTGTATCTATAAAAGCTGTTATATCAATACTTCCATTTACTCCAGTAGAACCACTTGGAATATATCCTACTGCTATATACTTTCCATTATAGGCTTCACCCTCAGAGTTTAACATATAAATCTTTGTTTTATTCTCTCTATTGGTATAATAATTACTATCTTCTGCTCCTAGATTAGTTGCAGTTGCTTTTATCTTATCGGTACTTCTTTACCATTTATAGTATTATTTACTTGGTCTAATGTTACTTTATATTCTATTCCTTCACTATATGTTGTATCTCCTGTTATATTTATTGTTACTGTATCTGAATTGGTACTATTTAAACTATTACTTGATGTTGGAAAGACATTAGTTAAACTAATAGTATTATCTTGGGTTGAATTAAAACTTATATTACCTGTTTTTAAGGTATTTGCTGTTCCATTTCTTGTATAATTAAAGAAGGAATACGTTAATCCCACTACACTTATTAATAATATAGCAATTCCTATTATACTATACATTACTTGTTTATTATTATTTT